>NZ_LWGG01000057.1:0-18634 GCF_001635365.1 Oleiphilus sp. HI0128
TAATAAAAATTAGTGACTTAGAGTGTGTTAAACTTGGTTTAATTAACCGTAGATTCCAAATTTCTTCTTTTCGACCCTTATGATTAACAACTCAGAGCCATCACAGAAAAATAGTTCACCAGCTATTGAGCCTAGCCGCAAGTTTTCAGTCGCCCCGATGATGGATTGGACTGATCGCCACTATCGCTATATGGCACGCCTACTTTCAAAACATACCCTTCTTTATACCGAAATGGTGACTACTGGCGCAATTATCCATGGGGGTGCTGATCGATTTCTCAGGTATAACAATGAAGAACACCCTATTGCACTTCAGCTTGGTGGGAGTAAGCCGTCCGAGTTATCACGATGCGCAGAAATTGCCGCTCAATTTGGCTATGACGAGATCAATTTAAACGTTGGCTGCCCAAGCGACAGAGTGCAAAATAACATGATTGGCGCTTGCTTAATGGCTCACGCTGACCTCGTTAAGCAATGTATTTCTGCGATGAAAAATACTGTAGACATCCCGATCACTGTTAAGCATCGAATTGGAATAGATGAACATGATAGCTATGAGTTTGTTCGTGATTTCGTATCGAAAATCGCTGAGGACGGATGTAAAACTTTTATCGTTCATGCGCGTATCGCCATTCTTGATGGCTTAAGTCCAAAAGAAAACAGAGAAATCCCACCTCTAAAGTATGAATATGTCTATCGCCTAAAAAAGGAATTTAAGGACCTTGAAATCATTATTAACGGCGGAATAAAGTCTATCGATTCGTGCAAGCAACACCTTAAGCTAGTTGATGGAGTAATGGTTGGACGCGAAGCCTACCAGCACCCATGGTTACTTTCTAGCGTCGACGAACAATTGTTTGGAGCAAAACCCCATGGTAAAAGCCGTCACGACATTATTCACGACATGATGCCTTACATTGAAACACAGCTTAAAGGGGGTCAAAAGCTTCATTACATTACTCGCCATTTATTAGGCCTCTTTCATGGACAATCCGGTGGCAAACAATTTCGCCGGTATTTAAGTGAAAACGCATACAAAGATGGAGCCGATCTTAAAACGCTAGAACAGGCGCTTTCTCTTGTGCCTGAAAAATGATTGGGATTGTCATATTCTTAAGCTAAAAAGCTGCTATCGTTTATAGATATGGAATACAAAAAGGAAATCAGAAATCAATGGCAAGTAAATTAGAACAGTTAAGACAGTACACTACCGTAGTCGCAGATACAGGTGACATTGACGCGATAAAAAAATGGCAGCCACAAGACGCAACAACTAACCCATCATTAATACTTAAGGCTGCCCCCCTCCCTCAATACCGCCCCTTAATTGACAACGCAATTAACTATGGATCTAGCCAGGGCAAGAGTGACCAAGAGCAGCTTTCTTTGGCATGCGACCACCTAGCAGTATCAATTGGTACCGAAATATCAAAAGTCGTTCCAGGCAGAGTTTCCACTGAAGTAGATGCTCGCCTTTCCTTTGATACCCCTGCCACAGTAGCCAAAGCTAAGTCCTTGATTCAACTTTATGAGGATAGCGGCGTTAGTAAGAGTAGAATTCTTATCAAGATAGCCTCCACATGGGAAGGAATTAAAGCGGCTGAGCAGCTGGAGAAAGAAGGCATCAATTGCAACTTAACCTTATTGTTTGACTTTGTGCAAGCTAAAGCAGCTGCAGAGTCTGGCGCCTTCTTAATTTCACCCTTCGTAGGTCGCATACTTGACTGGTATAAAGCAAACACCGACAAAGACCAATATCTTCCGCATGAAGACCCTGGCGTCATTTCGGTTTCAGAAATTTATAATTATTATAAACAACACGGCTTTAGCACTGTTGTAATGGGTGCAAGCTTTAGAAATACTGATGAAATTGAGCAACTAGCTGGCTGTGACCGGCTTACCATTAGCCCGGAACTACTGAAACAACTATCTTGTGACAATGGTAGCCTCGAACGAAAGCTGATTGTACCAAATTCGACTTCGACACAAGGTTTAGTAACTGATCAAGCAAGCTTTCGCTGGAATATGAACCAATCTCCAATGGCAACTGAAAAACTAGCTGAAGGCATCAGAAAATTTGCTATTGACCAAGTAGCCTTAGAAGGCTTGCTCAGAGACCACCCAGAATGATTCAGCGTTTAATTGCCAAAATAACACAATCAAATCAAGACCAAGCACTATCTGAAACTGACATTTCTACAGTTGCTACCGCATTATTAATTGAGGTTATTAATGCGGACCATAAACAAACCGAGTCTGAGTGGCTGGTACTTCAAGAGCATTGTGCATCTGCGTTTCAGCTTTCAATCAGTGACACTGACGCTTTAATCCGTGAAGCGCGCGAACTATCTCGCTCTGCCACCTCGCTTTGGGAACATACCGACCTTATAAATAAAAAGTTTGATAGCGACTCAAAATATCGCTTAATTCTTGCGATGTGGAAAATTGCTTACGCTGATAGCGATATTGATCGTTATGAAGAGCACCTGATCAGAAAGGTCAGTGATTTGATTTATATACCTCACACCCTGTTCATCAAAGCGAAACACGAAGCTAGTAATATATAGCACTTAGTTTTAGAACGGACGTCATAAATGATAATTATCGGACATAGAGGTGCTCGGAACGAAGCGCCGGAAAACACTGTAACGGGCTTTATTCATGCTCAATCAAATGGCTGTTTGGATTTCGAGTTAGACATTCAATTATCTTCAGATGGAGAGTTGGTAGTCTATCACGACCGAAATTTGTCACGCACAAGCAACCTGCAAGGCAAGATAGCTCATTATCCCTATTCTTTTCTAAGCAAAGTTGATTCCCGACATAATACACCAGGCTGGCACTCTCCCTGTTACATTCCACACCTACAAGAAGTGGTAGATAGCGTACCAAATACTCGAAGCTGGCAATTTGAAGTAAAGAACGATCATCGGCATGTATTGAAACTAATTGTAAAGCGATTACAAGATTTTTTTCGCAGCAATAATCTTTATGATAAGGCAACGGTTACTTCTGCCAGCCGCTGGATTCTACATGAAATAAACCGATTATCGCCAGAAATAGACACCGGCTATGTCGCAGAATACCGGTATCGCAGGCCATTGAAGACCGCTGTATCGCTCGATTGCAAGCTACTGGTCATCAACAACAGGTTGATTAGCCCAACCTTATTGAGAAACGCAAAATCTTATGGGCTTGAGGTATCATGTTGGACGGTGAATAGTATTGAAAGAATGGAAACCCTAAAAGCAATGGGCGTTCATAGTATTATCACTGATATTCCGAGCTCTGCACTGCATCACTTTAATTAGATATCGCGCTTTCAAACAACTAAGCTAGGCAAGCCAAAAACGGCTACTTACCATAAGGCTAAGAGCGGAACATAATCACCCTTAGCCTTCATCTTTAATTCAAATACGCTTCCTGAAAATCTGAAACCCCATTATCATTAGAGTCCGAATTGTCAGGTTTAGTATTTAACAGATACTCTTCGATATTTGTTAAATTATCCTTATCCAAGTCTTTGAACTTATCGCTTGGGTCACTATCATCCAAGCCGTAAAGCATCTCGAATATTCCCGGCATCCCGTCTGAATCTTGATCCGTCACACCGATAGGCATTATATCGACGAGCGAGTCATACACACTTAATAACGCAAAGTCACTCTGGCCTGCGACTTGTTGCGGCAAGACTTTCATCATTAGCTCATCTTCTGTGGCTTGCTGTATCAGATACTTTGTTGGTTCGCCATCATCTGTAGGCTTATTGTCCTCGATATAGACTGCCCGCGTTTCTTGAGAGTTAAATAAAGAACTAGGATCGTCAACGATAGCAATGAAGTGCTGGTTTTCTTCATGAAGATCATAAAACGTCGAGTATTCAGCTAAACCGTATGATTTATGCAACAAACTGCCTGCCACCGGCACCTCTAGTGAAGCCAGAGTAAGTTGATGCCCAGATCCGAAGTAGATCAATTCACCATTTTCAGATAACTGAATGGGCCCGCTAAGCGGTTTCTCTGATGATTCAAAAATAGTGGATATTTCATCAGAGGCAATACCAAACGTCGATAAGTCCAAGGTCATTGAAAGTACTTCATTGTTTGGATGATTATCTACACGAACAACTGCAAGAATATCAACCAAAGTAGTGCAGCTGTCATTGCGACAGGCTAATTTAATACTGTCTGGCAAAACATCATATTCGATGTCCACAATACTACCAAGCAGCGCGCCAGCAGCATCAAACATAATCAATTTGTAGCGCTCTTCTAAAGCGGTGGAGTTTCGCGTGAAAACAAACAAGTTATCGCCCAATCCACTTATATGTACAACATCTGAATCTTCAGCAGCGAGCTGAACAAACGGAACCAAGGGGCTGTCACTTTCAAGATTTTGATAATAAATAGCTCCTTCGTCATCTGCAAAATATAACCTTTGTAAGCTTCCTGAAAGCGCGGTTACTACATCACCACTTACCGGTGTATGCGGGAGATAATACGATGTATCTTCAGAAGCCCCCATTCGATATCTGATGATTCTATCCCAGCCTTTACCGGAAAACGTTACGACATTTTGACTCCCTGCACTTATATCATCCCAGCTGCCATTGCGAACTTGGTCGATAGAGGCCTGCCCCGCCATCCACGCGGAATAGCACTTCCTGTCAGAAGGATCATCATTATCAATTACGCCATCAGTTAATCTATGACAACTCCTATCAAGTGGAAAATGATCAAACATCTCTTTCGAGCTTTCCGTGACGTACCGATCAGGTACGCCGTCTGCATCACTATCTATCTTTGACGGGTCTGATATATATGAAAGTTGAACGCAATATTCACTGTTTCCTATGTTACTAAGTCGATATTCATCAGCATTACAAGAGGCTGTGCTCTCAATTAATCTCGGAGGGTTTGCGGAATCATAAATAACTTCATAACGAGATTCGGTGTCATTATTTTGATTGCCATCAAACAAGCCATCTCCATCTGTATCGTTCTTAGCAGGATTACTTTGGGTAAGCAGCACTTCAATACCATCCGGCAATCCATCAAAATCAGTATCTGCAACAATAACTGAAGAATCTTCATTATTTTGATCTAAGTCGTTGACATACAGATCATCATCTATGTCTTCATCGCCATCACTAAGGCCATCCCCATCGGTATCAGCCCTTAAAGGGTCAGATACTTTAAAGTTTTCTTCGTTGGATTCCAGCTCCTGGTAACTTGTATTGATATCGAGCGGATTAATATCAAAACGGGTATCACCATAGGTTTTCTCAATCAGCATGAGCTCGGTATAATCAGTAAGCCCGTCACCATCACTATCCGCTAGAGAAGGATTAGAGATATATCGAATATGAATTTTACCGATAACCTCAACACCCGCATCAAGCTCATCACCTTCAGCAACAAATGGCTCGTTTAGCGAAGTGCCAGCATCATTGACTACAATTCTCGCGACGTCTGTAACGAGATATTCGTAGGCAGCACCCTCGAAGCTATTGGAAGGCGGATTCCAACCAGTAACACCACTCTTTGAATTAAGGTCTATATCGAGATCACGACCAGTCTTGAGCAACGTTAACTCATCAAGACCGAAACCATAGACCCATACTTCATCTCCATCTTTAAGCCCATCAACATCACTATCGTTATTGTCAGGCGAGGTGCCTAAAATATGAACCTCAATGCCATCTAATAACGAATCGTTGTCGCTATCAGGCTGCAAGGGGCTATCATCCTGCCCATCCGCTAGAAAATCATTGTCAGTATCTGGATTTAGTGGGTCAGTTAACGATAACGTAAGTTCTTCATTGTCATCGATCCCATCAAGATCAGAGTCTGCTAAGAGAGGATTGGTACCTATAGCTAGCTCTTCGCTATCAGTAAGCTCGTCGCCATCTGTATCTGAACCAAGGGGGTCTGTGCCTTCCTGATCAGCTCGATTAATTTCATCAAAGTCTGAAACACCATCTTGATCGCTATCCTCTGGACTTGGGCATGATACAGCCTGATAGGCAATGCACGTCCCATAACCCAACTCTTCGATATTGCTTAAGCCATCACCATCTTGATCATCAAGGGCATCATTAACTTCATTGCCATCGCTATCAACAGTATCGAAAAGAGTGAAGGAAAGATTAAGCTCAACATAGTCGCTCAAACCGTCGCCATCACGATCTTCGTCACCATCTCTTATACCATCATCATCTGAGTCAGTATCAAGAGGATCTGTTCCCGTAATCAAAATCTCCTGCCCATCGCTTAGACCGTCGTTATCACTATCGCTGAGTACAGGACTAGTTAACTGATCTGCTATTGAAATGGGAGTACAGAGAACTTCGCTTAACTCAAGACCTAGTTCAGTAGCATCATTCAGGCCATCGAAGTCAGTATCACTTTCAGCAGGATTACTGACTCCAAGTTCTATGAAATCACACAACAAGTCACCATCTGTATCTAACAATAACGGATCTATTGTTAGGTTTACGTCAGGCTTACGTAAACGAAAATCGTCTGAATAACTGTCATAGACATAAGTGACCTCTAAAACGTCAGAAAGCCCATCACCGTCACTGTCTGACAACCTTGGGTCTGAAACCGGGTTTAGATTAGGAAGCTCGGAACATGATACAGGATCGCCTGACAAGCCAAGCTCAAATGCGTCACTTAATTCGTCAGAATCAGTATCGCTAAGTGCAGGGTCTGTTTGAAGATACTCACCATCTTGATCGTAAATATCTTCAAAAATATCACAAATCAAATCACCATCAGTATCTATGTTATTAGGGTTTGAGCCAACCAAAGTAACTTCGACATAGTCAGATAAACCATCTGAGTCGCTATCGGCATTATTTGGGTTAGAATTGCTATGATTTAGCTCGTAGCTGTCAGAGAGGCCATCACTATCACTATCAATCTCACCATCTAGCAGGACTCCATTACGCGACATACTGTCAAGCGGGTCGCCACCAAAGATTACTTCCTGGCCATCTTTAAGGCCGTCACCATCAGAATCAGGGTTAAACGGGTCAGTCGATGCAAAAAACTCCTCTCTATCATTTAAGCCGTCTTCGTCTGAATCGAAACTGAGAGGATCACTGAACACGTCCCCCTTGAAAAGAGCATCACAATTTAATGTAACGATACCCAGCTCTCTGCCATCTGTTAAGCCATCGCCATCCGAGTCTGAATTCAATAAATCTGTCCCTGTTAACTCGAGTTCTTGAGCATCACAGATAAGGTCGCCATCAGAATCATTGTTATCGGGATAGCTGCCTATCGTAATAATCTCATCATAGTCACTTAAGCCGTCGGCATCGGTATCACCTGAAGTCAGGCTGACTCGATGCTCGATACCCAGGCTGTCGGTAAACGAGTATTGTTGTTCGAACAAATCCGATAAACCATCTAGATCCGAGTCCGAAGGCGTAGGACATTCATCACTCACATCAACACAGCTACCTAGACTACGTTCCAATGAATTGCTTAGGCCATCATCATCCATATCTTCGCTATCTGAATCAAAATCCCTAGCAATTATGCTATTAAAATCTGTTGAAAAGTCATACTCTTCAGGCTGGTCGAAGTTGGAAAACTGAGCAAGCGTACCTTCTGCAAATAAGGACTCCCACCATTGAGGTAAGCCGTTGTCATCGGAATCTCCAACTTGAACCACATCAAACCTTAAGCCGGCAGAACCGCTTTCATCAATATTTGAAGGCTGAGTTAGAGCCAAAACATTAAACCCGGTAGGTATTAGAGCAACAAGCTCACGACCGTAATAACTTTGCTCAAGACTCCACTCACCTGTAAGGCCATAACTTAAGCGTAATGCATTATTAGCGCTCATAGATTGAATATGATGATCCTGGTGATAGATACCCAGATTAAAATTACTGCTATTGTCATATTCGAAACTTAAATCATTCGTGTCAAAGGTAACGCCGTTCGAAATATAGAGTTTTGAACCAGCGACCTCTTCTTTCACATATAAGGGTGACACGAGTGTTTGATCTGATTCAAAAATAGTTTGTGACAAACTCTTACCAGGAACATCCACGACAAGTTGCACCAACTCACTGCTATTACTCCTAAAGCCCCATAGTGCTGCGCTATCGGCGTTCTGCCACACGGCCGAAGACAATTGAATATTACTTGAGAATGGTGACACATTAACCGGAGATTGGCCTGCCCCCGCATCTTCAAACATAAAGATATTCTCACTAGCGCCGTCTGCAGAAACTGAAGCCAGGAGAAAATCACCCTGATCAACTAAGGCAATAACCGCTTGTTTTTCGGGAAGCAGATAACTAAGAGTTAGGCTTGGCTCTGCTTGGGTAAGATCAGCACTCCAAATCGAACCATCACTAAACCCTAAGTAGAGTAAATTACTATTGGTGCGCGCGTAATTAGCGGAGGTAATTCTCGCATCTATATCGCCTTTCCCGATTGCCTTGGTAAACCTTCCTTGATCAGCTTGAAATCTAATTACTTCAGGCCAAGTATCGTTAAAAAATAAAACTTCCTGCTTACTAGATTCGTCTATTTGAGGTTCAAAGCTCACTTTGATCTCATCAGCTTTATTTCTGGCTAGCCATGTGGCATAACACGTCCCCTGAGGAACGAAAGACTCAGAAGCATTTTTGTTGTACGCTAACAAATCATCAGGGTATAAAACCTGATATAAGGTCTTATCGTCAATAGCTAGTGAAGACTCCTCTTCACGATCTAAAACCCCATCGTTATCGGTATCAGAGCTTGACGGGTCGGTAAGCGTAAGAGCAACTTCGACACCATCGCTAAGCTGATCACCATCACTATCTGGTATAAGAGGGTTTGTTGAAGTCAAATACTTCTCGACACCATCAGATAAACCATCGCCATCGAAATCAGCGGAAAGAGGTTCAGTGCCGAGTAACAATTCTAACCCGTCTTCAAGTCCATCGTTGTCGGAGTCACTACCATTTACAAGTGTCCCATTTACTAATTCTAACTCATCGGTTAGACCGTCATGATCCTTATCATCACCAATTGATGGGTCCGCATCATCAATTGGGTCACTACCCCAGATGAGCTCAAAACCATCTGAGTAACCATCGCCATCACTATCAAGTAAAACTGGGGAGAGGTTTAATTCACTCTCAGTAAAGTCATTAATCCCATCAGAGTCAGAGTCTCGCAAATGAGGGTTGGTTGAATAGGCGCTTGTAAGTTCCACCAGGTCGGGCAGGCCATCAGAGTCTAGATCATCTGGGCGACCCTCGCCTTCCACTGAACAGTTCTGATCAAACCTGAAATAGTCGCGAAAGTTTGGAACTCCATCGCCATCACTGTCAACAAAAGCGTTTGAAGCATCAGTAGAACCGTTCAACTTATCGATATTTAGCCCTACAAAAGCTTTCGCACCCTCGTATGAAAACGAGTCTTGAACCTCATTGTCTTCAGCAACAAGGGGAGCAAGCTCTAAACGAATTAAATCACCATACCTTAGCTTTTCACCAGGATAGGTAAAATCTTTAACTAAACGATCCAGCTCACCATTTATATACCAACGAGCTTCAAGCGTTTCCAACGCAACAGCGCTGAACTTGGACAAATCTAGACTCACTGATTCGCCCTCCTCAACAACGACGGGAGTAATGGAAAACTCAGTTAGCTCAGAGTCTGTTTCGATAGTGGGGAGCCTAAGTGTTTCAGTACGACCGGACTCCTGCCCTATGCTGTACGAATATTCTACAGATATTACGTCGCCAAACCTGATGTTTGTCTCTGGGTTTGTCGGAAACTCAAAAGAGCTTTCTCCTGGAACCTCAACATCATTAATAAACCAAACTGGTGTGAAATTTGCTGCCGCGTAGAAGTCATCGTTCTCTGTACTACTGATCAATCGTGCTTTAACGCTTGCATCTACCGGATGAAGATTTTCATCCCAGTATTCAGTATCTAAAACAGGAATATAATTACCAAGATCACCTACAAAGACTCCTTCAAGCGTGGCAAGACGAATGTCTTGCTGACTGGAAAAATCTGCTGAGCGTTTAAGGTAAATAGTCGCTTCAATGACATCTCCGTATTCAAGCTTACTGGCTTCGTACAGATACGGATATCGTTTATCAGTAAAACTATATACTAGTGAATCTGTAGATATATCGTTTACAGCCCATTCGACATACAAATGATCTGCTATGTGCGCGCCTGACAAATCAAGCTGACCAGCACTTAAAAGGGGCGGATTTTCATCGTCTGAATAATCAGAGTTTAGGACAAAACCATTAGTCCCAATTAAATGCGTGGAATAACTATATTCTATCAACTGTTCATCTAGCGCTTTGACACTAAGATAGATTGTTAGCGTGTCACCAAATTCACCTTGCCCAGAGTCTAATGACACAGTATCGGTAGAATTCAAGCCTTCGAGTGATTGAACACTGCCGTCCCTATAGCGCTCAATTTCGTAACGTACGGCTATATCATTGGCAAATCGAGTTAAACTAAGGTTTCCTAAGTGAGGGGTAAGTAATCTACCCGGCTCTGGAAACGTCAAACCAAAATTAATACTTACCACATCGCCGTTTGAGTCGAATATTGCCGAGTTAGACGTCTCAGGCTGTATCAATAAGTTCGAACCTAAAAGAACAAAGTTCGAAGTGTCTTCTTCGACACTAGGTATATAAAAAGATGAAACAGATTGTGTAGTTAAGGAGTAATAGCTAATCGCACCTCCGCTAAATGCCAGATACATCCGTCTTAATTCAGAGTCGAACAAAAGCTTCTGTACTTTTTGATAATTACTGTACTTGTCTTTAGGCAGCTGTACGTGACCTAAGAACCTATCCCTATTGCCGCTTTCTCTAATGATAAAATGCCAACTGTCGTCAAAATACCAGTACTCATCTAGGTCTGAGTTGTAAACTTCGGCTTTGCTATCTGTTGCTGCTAAGATGTCAGCAAAACAAGGAAGATTGTCATTAGCGTCTATAACGCCATCTCCGTTCACATCATCAATTCCAGACAACGGTTCAGGGCATTTTTCTCGAAAATCTACAGCATCGACATCAACGACCGAAGCATTTATATCCCCCAAATATATGGACGATTGTTTGTCGCTATAGGTAAGCGTCGCATTTATGGCTTGGCCTGCCTGAAGGTTTGAAATAACTGACAAGTCGCCGGTAAGGCCCTCAGAAGCTGCTAGCTGGAAGGGGCTGGCTTCCTCTTCATCATTGATTTGATATTGGACAGAAAAAGATTCACCAATCAAGTCAAGATCGAGAAACTCTCCGACGTTTTCATTATTGTCACCGCAAACAGGATATAGCTCGCATATTTGATCAGTTGCTTTAAATTGAAGGACGATCTTAGAGCCTGCGTTAACGAACTCGGAGCCTGTCACAGGATCTTGATTTTCGCTTACAACCCTAAATTCAAGTGTTGAGAAATCAAAGATTGTGAAAGGTAGTTCAAATCCGAATTGCTGTTCATCGACCTCTACTGCTTTTGTCTCAGGGTTAACCTGAGCTTCTGTTGTGAGCTGTACATATGCAGAATACGAACCCGCTTTTGATCCATCGATTTTTAGTTCTAAGAAACGCGCACTTCCACTATCGAACAGACGAGAGGAAATAGTCGCATTATGCGTATCAGGTGCTACGTTGATGCTGGAAGCGACCTCTATTTCAACCGACATATCCCCAACCAATATACATTGGGAGTCATGAGGCGCACAGCTTAGCTTTTCATCATCACCTGTCTGAACTTCCTCTATTGGGATTGTCAGAACTAGACTTTGATCTATAGGCATTAGTAAAGCGTCTTCGAATTGCACAGAAACCGAACGCAATCCATCATAACCATTATCGACAATCTCATTGGGAGTTGATGGGTCAGGGTCATCATTATCGAGCATTCCGTCACCGTCAGAATCTACACCACCAGCCGCTCCAACCAACGCTAAATTTTGCAAATAAGAATTGTATTCACCGAAATCAGAGTCTTCGCCAACAAGCAGTTCAAACTCTTGCTCTAACAGTTGGCCCAATTCACTAACGTTCACCGTGGTATCTGGGATAAATGCGGAAGACGGCTCTCTCGTTGCAAAATACGTAAGACTATTTATCGAAGACAAGGATTCAATAAATTCAGAATTCTGCTTGCCATCAATTTGTCCGTCATACAGATCCTTGGCAATCTCGTTTTGAACTACTTCGTAATCTAAATTACTTGCTAACTTAAGAGACTGGAGCATCGCGCCGTAATATTCGATATTAAAGCGATAACGATAGGATGCCTCAAGCTCATCTTGAAAGTACTTCATGTGAGGAAGAGTGACCGGACTGATAGCGAAAATATTCTTCAGCTCATCCCCCTCTGTAATATTAAAAGACCTGGACACAATGCTTTGCGACTCTTCAAGAAGTTCGCTTAAAGCCTGTTCACCAAGATCAAAATAGACATTTTTCTCATTGGCGGCGGAACCCTGATAGCCATTACCATCGTTCAAGCGTTCAACAAGAGGCTGGAGGTTAATGACTTTTTGCTGAGCAATTTCTACCGCAAGAGAAGTAAGCGGGGTTGTATATCGAGAGGGTTGCACCGTAAACAACTCGTCAGATGCCCCTGACTCAAAATCTGCCAAAGATGTAATTAATTCGCCTTCTGCGTTGCGCTGGACAATACCATTCTTAACATAATAACGAGTCTCATCTAATGCTTCATTATCGCCGTATCCGAGAATGTCATCGGTATGGATGATTGATACCATTTTACTCAATATAGGAGCTTTACCACTATTTAGGTCAACGGATGAAGGAACCATGTTTGCTTCTATATATATAAATCCTCGATACTGGCCGACAAACAGCCCTTCCAGTTTCGCGGCACCGTTTGAAGAACCGTAAGATAGCCTATTGGCAGAAACCCCGTTTTCTACATCGGTACTAAGTAAAATACTATCGAATGCTAATTGAGCCTCCTGCTGCATCAGACTCATTAGCTCACTATGCATAGCTTGTATATCTTCAGCGGCGTCAACACCTTCACGCACGCCTAAAAAACTGTAGACAGCTCGATGATTTTGAACGATAGATATAAGGTCTTGATAGGTAATAATGGAGTGAAAGAATGAATTCAAACCTGCTTTGACTGATGGGTTTCCCTCTTTCCGATAGGCTAAATAAACAAGCTCCTTTAGATCAATTACAGGTAAAGATTGAGCTAGGGAATCACGAAGTTCTTTCAAGTTACTAATTGCAACTTGGTCGTTTGTCTCAAGCGCTATTTCAACAAGCGTTTTCTCGTCGTTAGATTCATCAAACGCGACAACATCATAGCGCTCAGCAATTTCTTTACTTGTCATTGCTAATGATTGCAGTTCGCTAAAAGAGTCCTTAAGTGCTGACCAGTGTTCTGCTTTCGTCGGGTCTGACTCTTTAGTTGAGTATTTGGCTACTACCGAATTAACACCTGAAAATGAGCCAACTTCGAGAAGCTCTTCATAAAAGCCATCAACATCGTTCAATTTCCGCTTAAAATCATTTAGATCAGAGTAAGCGGAAAGGGCTTCCGAAACTCTGTCTTTAACAATTGAATTTGTCTCTTCCTTAAGCAAGTCAAATGTGGAATCCTCGTCTTTAACTGGCTTTGTTAGCCCTAGATAGACATCCAAATAGCTTTTAGCTTTTGCAATAGTTCCTGCGTTTTCAACTTTTACTTTGAAATAGTCGAGTTCAGAAACATAGGAGCCTGTTTCAACCAGAGCCTCGAAATCATTCAGCACCTGAGCAGAACTCCGACCTTCAGGTAGAACCAAGGAATCACCATCAATAGATATACCCAGGTCAGCGTATGCCTTAAAAACACCGTTAGCAACAGATTTAAAGTTTGCATATCGCTCTGACTCTAAATCGACGCTATAGATCGAGATATCGGAGAAAGCGACTGGGCCTTTAACTGCACCACTATTTAGAAAAATGTCTAAGGATTCGTTTCCTTCCGTGTCTTCTGGTAAAGGAACATATTTACTATCACCCTCGCCACAACCGGAAAGAATTAAAAGGAGTGTAAACAGGGAGCTCCAAGAAAACAGTCTAAACCTTTGAGTTATCATATAAGCGGCACTTTTCCATGTCTGGCTACGTAGTTTAGTCAGTTGTAGCGATAGTCGGCTTTATTACAAAATATCCCTAATGCTACAAAATCAGAAAAAGTCTTACAAATGAAGGAATTCCGAAGCGTGAACTGAGACAACAAAAAGAAAAAGAGCGTTCAAAAAACGCTCTCAAATCGAAGAAAAATGACGAAAAGTTTAAAATCAGAATATGCGATTAAGACCATTTAGTGCCGCAACACGATATGCTTCTGCCATAGTTGGGTAGTTAAATGTGGTATTAATGAAGTAATCTAGGGTATTTGCATCACCTTCCTGATTCATAATCGCCTGACCGATGTGTACGATTTCGGCCGCCTGATCTCCAAAGCAATGGATTCCCAATATTTTTTTGGTCTCACGATGGAACAATATTTTAAGCATTCCGACCGCTTCACCGGTAATCTGAGCTCTAGCCAAGTCTTTGAAAAATGCCTGCCCTACTTCATAAGGAACTTTGGCTTCCGTAAGCTCCTTTTCATTCTTACCGACAGAGCTAATTTCTGGGATCGTATAGATACCGGTAGGTACATCATTAATAAACCTGAAGTAACTATCGTTAAGCAAAGCGGATGAAGCAGAGCGACCTTGATCGTAAGCAGCGCTAGCAAGTGCTGGCCAACCAATCACATCACCTACAGCATAGATATTCTCTACATCTGTTCGATAGTGGTCGTCAATTGAAAGCTGACCGCGTGAGTTTGCTTCAAGACCTATATTTTCTAGCCCAAGATTTTGGGTATTGCCGCTGCGACCATTACACCAAAGAAAAGCATCAGCTTTGATCTTTTTGCCCGACTCGAAAGTAACCTCTACACCGTAATCGGTACCGACAACTGTCTCGTAGGTTTCGTTGTGTCGGACAAGAACACCATTGTTTCGAAGGTGATAGCTAAGCGCATCAGAAATCTCATCATCAAGGAATGATAGTAATTTCTCGCCAGGATTAATCAGGTCGACTTTCACACCTAAACCGGAAAAAATTGATGCATACTCGGAGCCAATAACACCGGCACCATAAATAACCATAGTGCGTGGAGTATGGCTAAGCTGCAATACCGAATCACTACAATAGATACGCTCATGCGTAAAATCAACGTTGGACGGACGATAGGGACTAGACCCGCTAGCTATGATCGCCTCTTTAAAATGAACAATATCTGCGGAACCATTTCCACGTATTTCTATACGATTATCATCTAGAAAGTAGGCCGACCCGTTGTACAAGTCTATTTTATTTCGCGCATAAAAACGGGTTCTTAGCTTAACCTGTTTACTGATTACCTTTTCTGCGTTCTTCAAGACTCTCGGAAAGGAAAACCATCTTGGCTCACCGATATCACGGAACATGGTATTGGTGTTAAAGGTAATAATCTGCTTAACGGCGTGTCGAAGTGCTTTGGAAGGTATTGTTCCAACATGAGCACAGTTCCCGCCAACTACGGGTTTATCTTCGATCACAGCGACCATTTTATGGCCTTTTGCAGCGTTTAACGCTGCCCCTTCACCTGCAGGGCCTGCGCCAATTACTACAACATCATAATGATACTCAGCCATATAACCTTGATCTCCTGAACCTCTAGAAAAAACCGTATGTAATGATACTTAAGCTGTATCTACTTCATTGCATTATAAGAAATATCTTTTCCGGTAGCGTCTTTAGCAGAACTATCAACTTCTTTGTCGCATTTATCCTTGTCACCGCCACAGACGTCGCAAGCAACCTCCATACCAAGCGCACTCATTCCACCACACGAACCGGTAATCGGCTTATTGGCAAAAATAACGCCAACAGCCATAACCAACATTAACAGGGCAAGAACACCGAAAACTATGAAAAATAACTCCATAAGTTCCTCCTACTTAAGATACTGTTTAAACGAATCAGTGTGCATTGTTATGAGGCCTTCATCACCTCGATAGATAAATAACGCACTGATATTGTGCTTTGAGGCAAACTCATACCCCCTCTGCTCACCCATCACCATTAGCGCCGTCGCAAGCCCGTCAGCTAACATGCAATCTTCAGCAATCACACTAACAGATGCAAGCAGATGCTCAACTGGCCTGCCGCTGAGTGGGTCAATCGTGTGAGAATATCGTTTACCATTTTCTTCAAAATAATTTCGGTAATCTCCCGACGTAGCGAGCGCAGCATTACCAAGATGAACCCTAGTATAAACGTTTCTACCCTGTTTATCAGGTGATTCAATACCTAATACCCACAAGGAGTCACGAACACTTCTACCATGAGTCACTACCTCACCACCAATTTCTACCAGAAAGTTTGCGATGCCTTGCTCACGCAACGCGATAGCAACTTTATCTGCTGCAAAACCTTTAGCAATAGCAGAGAGGTCTAATTCTACGTCCTGGAGTTTGTACAGTTGACCGTCAACCAATTTAAAGCGTTGAACACCTACTTTTTCAAGCACAGAAGCGAGATTCTTTTCTTCAACAACTATCCCCTTGTGCTTAGAGCCACCGCCAAAGCCCCAGGCATCAATTAGCGGACCAACAGTTGGGTCGAAGCTCCCTTCGCTCAAGTTATTTAACGCAAGCGCCTCATTAAGCACTTCAATAGTTGTGGCCGACAAGGAAACACCCTCACCTATAGCAGCGCGATTAAATCTAGAGACTTCGGAGTCAGGCTTATAAGTAGACATCAAAGAGTCTATCGAAGCAAGCTCAGCCTCAATCGCAGACTGGATCGTTTTTAGCTGTGAACTATCAATCTCCGATGGGCTTACAATATTTATATTGTAAGTGGTACCCATCGTCGAACCACTTAAAGAATATTGAAGTCGATCTGGATGAGGTTGGCCGCACGCCATTAGGCCGAGCATCAAAACCAAAAAAATAGAAAATCTAAACACAATAAATAAAAACCGCTGTAAACGAAAAACGCCAGCCTTATTCAGGGCTGGCGTAACTAGAAATATAACTAGACGAGATTAACCGCCAAAGTCATCGAGTAAGATGTTCTCATCTTCAACACCTAGACTCTTAAGCATCTGAATAACAGCTGCGTTCATCATTGGAGGCCCACACATGTAGTACTCACAATCTTCTGGTGCTGGATGGTCTTTGAGGTAATTTTCATATAGAACATTATGAATAAACCCGGTGTAACCCTTCCAGTTATCTTCTTCCATCGGATCAGATAACGCAGCATGCCATACAAAGTTTTCATTTTCTTCTGCTAGCTTGTCATACTCGTCCTGATAAAACATTTCTCTCAAGCTTCGAGCACCATACCAGAATGACATCTTACGCTTAGACTCAAGTCGCTTAAGCTGATCAAAAATATGTGAACGCATCGGGGCCATACCCGCACCGCCACCAACAAATACCATTTCGTTGTCAGTATCTTTAGCAAAGAACTCACCAAATGGCCCGTAAACATCGATGGTATCGCCCTTCTTAAGATTGAATACGTAAGATGACATTATCCCTGGAGGGTGGTTCGTTCCTGGAGGAGGCGAAGCGATACGAATGTTGAACTTAACAAGCCCTTTTTCTTCAGGATAGTTTGCCATTGAGTAAGCTCGTATAACGTCTTCTTTAACAATTGACTTATACTGCCACAAGTTGAATTTATCCCAGTCTTCGCGATATTCGTCTTGAATTTCAAAGTTTTTATAATCAACTTCGTGAGGTGGACACTCAAGCTGAACATAACCACCAGCGCGAAAATCAACGTTCTCGCCCTCTGGCAACTTAAGAACCAGTTCTTTAATGAAAGTAGCTACGTTGTCGTTTGATTCAACAGTACAAACCCACTTCTTAACGCCAAATACTTCTTCGTCAACTTCGACTTTCATGTCCTGTTTCACAGGAACCTGACAAGCGAGTCTCCAGCCTTCACCTTCTTCACGCTTGGTAAAGTAAGCTTTTTCAGTTGGAAGCATAGAGCCACCACCTTCTAAAACTTTACACTTACACTGCGCACATGTACCACCGCCACCACAAGCTGATGATAGAAATAGGCCTTCAGAAGCAAGCGTTTGAAGTAGCTTTCCTCCTGCCGGGGTTTTAATAGTGTTGTCAGGATCTTCGTTTATCAAGATAGAGACGTCACCACTACTCACTAATTGTTTTCTTGCGATCAGTATGATGGCTACAAGTGACAGTACAATCACCGTAAACATCACCACACCGAGTACTATTTCTGCATTCATATTAATACCTTATCTATCTACCCAGTGTTAATTAAAGCGAGATACCAGAGAACGACATAAAACCTAGTGACATCAAGCCTACAGTGATAAAGGTAATACCCAAGCCACGCAGACCTTCAGGCACATCACTGTACTTGAGCTTTTCTCGGATACCGGCCAATGCGACGATCGCTAGAGCCCAACCGACACCAGCACCCAAGCCATAGACCGTGCTCTCAGCAAGATTATAATCACGCTCAACCATAAATAGAGATGCACCCATGATCGCACAGTTTACTGTGATCAATGGTAGGAATACC
>NZ_LWGG01000058.1:0-1280 GCF_001635365.1 Oleiphilus sp. HI0128
TGCAGAGTGTGTGTTTCCATTGTGTAAATTTCACCCAGTGAATGGTAGCGATGCAGGTGAGGGTCGATGGTGATTAAGCGATCTAAATACTGATTTAACAACTTAGCGTAATAGCGTGAAGTCAGAGCCTCTCCTTCGTGAAACTTAATATCCTGACGCATATAGGGAAGATAAGGACAGACTAAGGTAGTACTGGCTATTCCAAGCTCGCGTAAGGTTTCGCAAAGATAAACCAAGGGTAGAAACTTTGAATTTGGCTGGTGCATATTCGAGACTATAATGGCTTCACGCTGCTGGTAATCGCTATGTACTCTCATGTAAGTTTCACCATCAGGGAACTGGCGGTGTTCCAACTTGGCAGGTTCTGCATTTAACTCCGTAGATAGCGCAGCGAATAGCTCAGGTGCAGCGTAGAGGTCAAAAATTAAAGGTTTCATAGAGTTTCTTCCTCAATTCGAATAGCATCAGGGTGAGCGCTTAGAAAGTCGATCGCATATTCAAGTTCACCTTTTGTTTCTGCGTGCAGTTCAAAAAGTGGTGTACCAATATCGACTATATCCCCTAAATGGGTCTTAAAGAGTATACCGGCGGCAGCTGCAGAGGGCGCGCCAGCGAGTTTAGCCAGTTTACTGATAAAGCGGTTATTGATGTAACAAACTATACCCTGTTTATCCGAGAATACCTCATGACGATAGGGGGCCTTGGGTGGTTCCCTCATACCTCCCTGCGCCTCACATATAGCTTGGAATTTTGTCCAGGCTTTGCCTGAATCCAGAATTTCTGTGGCCCTATCAAGGCAGTGATTCGGCTCTGCCGCATCGCCCATTTCCAAAATCTTTGCAGCAATCAGTAGTGCTCTCTGTCTTAGGTCTTGAGGTGCTAGCGGGCTATTTTGTAGTACGGTTAAAATATCTTGCGCTTCCAAGGCAGGGCCGATGCCGAAACCCACGGGTTGTTGGCCATCTGTCATTAGGCAGGATATTTTTAATCCTAAGGCTTCACTGCTTCGTTCTAGCTGTGTCGATAGTTTTGTCGCGTAGTCCATATCGCGAACTTTGGCGGTAATGCCAACCGGCAAATCGATTAAGGCATGTGTTGACCCGGCAGCCACTTTTTTGGATATCACCGATGCGACCAATTGGCCTTCGCTATCAAGGTCGAGTGCACGTTCGACACGAATCAGAATATCATCTGCCGGGCTAAGGCTAACTGAGCCTCCCCAGGCAATACAGCCGCCTTCTTGTTCAACTACTGATCTCATTTGCTCAATGCTCAAGGTC
>NZ_LWGG01000059.1:0-1140 GCF_001635365.1 Oleiphilus sp. HI0128
AAAAGAATCCGAAGTATTTGGTCAGGCTGTAGGTTTGGACAACGTATCCACCTTCGAGTGTATCGTTGACCGCGACAAACACTTCTTTATGGAAATGAACACCCGAATTCAGGTTGAACACCGCGTTACAGAGCTCTGTTATAGCCTGAAATTCGTCAACCCCGACAACGCTGATGACAGTTTTACGGTGCACTCATTGGTCGAGGCCATGGTATTACTCGCTGCACACGGCAAGCGCTTACCCAAGCCCGAGCGCGTATTGCGTCATAATGCTTCGGTTGAAGCCCGCCTTAATGCAACTAACCAAGCTTTGGCACCCCATGCAGGTGGTTTGATTGAACATTGGTCAGATTCGCTTGATGGCGAAATTCGTGACGACCAGGGCATCAGTCTTCACAACCCTGATACAGATGTATTCATGTCCTATCACTTGGCCGGTGCTTACGATAGTAATATCGCCCTACTCCTGACTGTTGGCAACAATCGTCTGGAAAGCTTTGAACAAATGTCTGAAGTACTTCGCCGCACTAAGCTGGAAGGTAAGGATCTAGGCACCAACCTTGAATTCCATTACGGCTTGGTCAACTGGATAATGGGCAACAATATTCATGCGAAACCAACAACCCAGTTTATCGTTCCCTATCTAACGGCTGTAGGCGCGTTAAAAAAACAGGCACAGCAATACGACCTGAACCAGGTTTATGCTGAAGTCTGCCAAGCAAATATTGCTAGCCTTAAATCCAAGGACGACAAGACTGCAATGCAAAGCGTATTGCAACGCAAGCACCTATTGCTTACACGTCCGGTTGAGCACTTAATGCTTGAACCACACTTGTTATCCGGCTGGTTGGCCATGCATCAAACTCACTTCTCGGTTGATAAGAAGGGCAAGGTCTCCTGGATAGAAAACCCGATTAAAGTCCTGGATGAAACTTATCACTTCCTTAACATGGACTTTCACCCGGGAAACAAACGAGAGAACCCAGCGGCCACCATGATCTGGGATCATGACCAGGAAATCCTCAGCGATGCACTTTCCTTCTATAGCACACTTGAAGAAAAACTGGATATTTGCAACTTCAACGACTTAGACAAAGCCCTAAAAGCTGCCAAGCACAGCGATTTTGATACAGCGACCTG
>NZ_LWGG01000060.1:0-684 GCF_001635365.1 Oleiphilus sp. HI0128
CGCTGACTCACGGCGGAACACTTGTTGAAATTCTTCCGATACCTAAACTGGTTGAAGCTGCCAGAGGTATGGGTCATGTCCATGTTGACCTGGACCAAGACGGACTTGCGCGCGGACTATATTTGAACTCAGGTGTCGGCGATGCTCATTGGCCTAGCTTATCAATGGCGATGGCAAGCGAAGTTAACCCCATGATCCAATATATTCGCATGGTAGCATCAAGTAACTCTCCTTATATGTCAGTCAACACCCAATATCGCTTAATACCTTTTGCTGGCCCTGGCGGCACATTTCCGACCTACAGCTATCTGGAGGTTATGCTTGACCAAGTACCTGCTGAAGCATTTCGCGACAAGACCATTTTGATCGGCGCAACGGCTGCAGGTCTAGGCGATATTATTCCAACGCCTGTATCAAGAAGCGGCACCTCAATGTCTGGCGTTGAACTCCATGCCAACGCCTACTCTGCACTACTTAATAATACCGCTATTCGACCTGTTGATTCGGTTTGGGCTTACTTGCTGACATTTGCTTTCATCATGATCCCTATCCTGCTGTTTCCGCGACTCAAACCAACGCATGTCTTACCTTCTGCGATCCTGCTAGTACTGTTGGTTTTTAGTTTTAGCTACCTACTAATACTACTAGATAAGACCTGGTTTCCACCCATTAATGCAATCATTG
>NZ_LWGG01000061.1:0-1021 GCF_001635365.1 Oleiphilus sp. HI0128
TTTCGGTATCACGAGTTGGTGGTGCAGCTCAGACTAAGATCATCAAGAAGTTAGGTGGTAGCGTACGTTTGGCTTTGGCTCAGTATCGTGAATTGGCAGCATTTGCTCAGTTCGCATCAGACCTTGATGATGCAACACGTAAGCAGCTAGAGCACGGTCAGCGTGTGACAGAGCTTATGAAGCAAAAGCAGTACAGCCCACAAAGCGTTGCTGAAATGGGTATCGTTCTTTATGCCGCTAATGAAGGCTTCTTGGATGATGTGCCAGTAAACAAAGTTGTTGATTTTGAAGATGCAATGTTGTCTTACATGAGTGCTGAACATTCAGCATTACTCGATAAGATTAACGAAAAAGGCGATTACAACAATGATATCGCTGACGGCATTAAATCAGCTCTTGAGCAATTTAAGTCGACGCAAACTTGGTAAGCCGATTGTTGAGTACTGGAGATCTATGAATACTGCAGTACTCGACTGTCATTTATACCTCAAAGTGAACAAGACTTTAAAGGCGATATAAAATGGCCGTTGGTAAAGAGATACGAAATCAGATTTCGAGCGTAAAAAGCACGCAGAAAATTACAAGCGCAATGGAAATGGTTGCCGCGAGTAAGATGCGTAAAGCTCAAGATCGTATGAGTTTGGGTAAGCCCTACTCAGAAAAAATTCGTTCGATTGTCAGTCACTTGGCAAATGCGAACACAGAATATAAGCACTTATATTTGCAAGAGCGCGAAGTTAAGCGTGTTGGCTATATCATCGTTTCTACAGACCGAGGTTTGTGTGGCGGTTTGAACGTCAACTTGTTCAAGAAAGTTGCTAAAGATATGAAAAACTACGCGGATAACGCAGTAGAAGTCGATCTTTGCGCGGTTGGACAAAAAGCAATTAGCTTCTTTAAAAGCTACGGCGGTAATGTCGTTGCTGCATTAAGTCACCTTGGTGACGCACCTGCAGCACATGAGCTGATCGGTTCTGTAAAGGTGATGTTGGATGCTTACGAAGAAGGCAAGATCGACCGC
>NZ_LWGG01000062.1:0-734 GCF_001635365.1 Oleiphilus sp. HI0128
ACCCTAAGGTCACATCAACCCGATTGGTGGTATGCGAGAAGACGTAGGTTCGAAGGCCATTCAAAATCACATCGAATAAGGAAACGACGATTAAACCGAAGCACAATACATCGAGCGTAGTTAAGCCCTGATGGACGAGTACTTTGTCGATAATCACCTGAAAGAACAACGGCGTAATTAGTGCAAATAACTGAATAAAGAAGGAGGCAACCAAGACCTGCATCAAGATCTTTTTGTACTTGATAATAGCGGGGATAAACCAGGAAATATCAAATTTACCGTTCATACCTGGCAGGAGTGAACGTCGAGTAATTAGAATAATTCTGCCATTCCAATAATCTTCGAATTCACTAAGAGTGAAGACTTGTGGTTTTTCAGAACCAGGCACTTGAACAAGAACCTTTTCATCTGCGACTTTGGCAAGAATAAAGTACTCACCATTTTTACTCAGGCCTATCGCAGGTAAGGCCATCTTTTCTAACTTAGCGATGTCTGCTTTTGTTAGTGAGGCTTTAAGTTTTAGGTGTCTAGCAGCACGAACGATATCTTTATCATTCAGACAAGAGGCCGAGTTTTTAGCTTCGGATGAAGGTTCATTAGTACCAAAGTAATGACGAATCTGCTCTGGATCTGCAGCGACTTGGTGATAACGTGCTATTGATACCAGGCAAGCTAAGCCCGTATCAACGGATGAAGACTTTCCAGCCTCATTTGAAGCATGACTAGACACAACG
>NZ_LWGG01000063.1:0-876 GCF_001635365.1 Oleiphilus sp. HI0128
CTTGATGATTTGCGAATGCTGAGACCACATAAATTCTTGGGATATATCCAATTATTTGTTGTTCTACATTTTGTAGGCAGATAGGGACCCGTTGAACCTGATTGGTTAGAACCAGCGTAGGGAACAAGAATTCATCAAGACTAGACCGATGATTCTAATTGCTTCCTTACTTACCACACTCGTAATACCGGATATGCGGAGCAATAGATGAAAAACGATTCGTTAAAGAAACTGGGTGATACAGCTTACGTAGATGAGTTATCTACCCAGCCTTTTCCAGCCTCAAAAAAAGTATATGTAGAAGGCAGTCGTAAAGATATTCGCGTAGCGATGCGTGAAATTTCACTTACCCCAACTCAGTTGCAGAATGGCGAGCTTGAGGATAACCCTCCAGTTAGAGTTTATGACACCTCCGGCCCCTATACAGACCCCGAGATAGAAGTTGACGTCACAAAAGGGCTAATGCCCTTACGCGATGAGTGGGTTGCTGAACGAAATGATACTGAAGAGTTACCTGGTTTTAGTTCTGAGTACGCAAATGTACGTGATCAAAACCTAGCCTTGGATGGCTTGCGTTTTGAGCATAAGCGTAAACCTCTAAAAGCAAAAGCCGGAAAGAATGTCACGCAACTGTATTACGCTCGTCAGGGTATCATTACGCCGGAAATGGAATATATCGCTATTCGAGAAAATCTGGCTTTAAGCGAGGCGCAGATGGATGAAGCGCTAGCTAACCAGCATCCAGGCGAGTCTTTCGGCGCTTCTATTCCTAAAATGATTACCCCGGAATTTGTCAGAGACGAAGTCGCTCGTGGTCGTGCTGTCATTCCTTGTAATATCAACCATCCGGAAACCGAACCGATGATTATTGGTCGG
>NZ_LWGG01000064.1:0-1052 GCF_001635365.1 Oleiphilus sp. HI0128
AACACTTAAGAATATTTGAATTGGTGCAAAATAGGGGTTGTGAACAATAAAGTCAGTTCCATTGTCACTGTGTGAAAGCACGAGATGAGGTTTAAGTGTTTTCTTAGTTTTGCTTTGGTAATTGATACTCTCAACTTTTGTTTGTTTGGAAGCAGGTTTTTTATCGCTATAGTGCCACTTACCATCACTACCTTGATATTTGTATATTTGGGCGTATACGTTTTGAGCCGAGAACGCAAAGATCAATGCTAGCGTCAGCGCAACGAAGCTTATCTTTAGCATCGTTTTTCTATCTCTTTTGCCAGTTTCTGGGCCCGTTCTTTACGCTCTTTTTCAGAGACTTTGACAGCTTGATTATTGTCATCGAGAAAAACAACACGACCTACAATCGTCNGTAAATAAGATCGTGCCCAATTACACCAATCGTCCTTTGTAGGTTGATCCTTTCGTTTACTCTGCCATTGTTCGAGTTTTTGCTGGCGTAATGCGTCCAGATCTTCTGCCTGGCGTTGAAGCTGCTCGGGTGAGCTGAGTTCACTGGTTATATTCATTTTGCTTGTGTCGATCTCGACTTCTTTTGCAGCAGAAGGCGCTCGAGCGTGATCACTGAAATGAACTTGCCCATTGGCGTCAGTCCAGCGAAAAACCTCAGCACTCACATTTGGTAACACCAGTACACAGAGCGTGATAAAAAATAGTAGTTTGGTCTGCACTTAAATACTCCCTTGTCTAGTATGCTTTTTTCATACTAACTTTTATAGTCCCTGATAAGGGAGCTATTCTAACAAAAGTAGCGGTTTATGCTAAAGGAATTGATAAGCGATTTAGGCCGAAGGTACTTGTGTTAGCTAGAGTGAATACTTCTCATTATAGAAATGCTTGAGCTACAGAGGTCTACAGGTTATGTTGTTTCATTAGGATAAAAATGCCGGAGAGATACATGATAAAAGGAACTTGTCTTTGCGAAGAGGTGCAGTATCAATATGATGCTGATATCCAAGAGGTTGCGATGTGCCACTGCCATCAGTGTAAAAAGGCTCAAGGAACGCCAT
>NZ_LWGG01000065.1:0-1014 GCF_001635365.1 Oleiphilus sp. HI0128
ACGTTGCTCTACAGCTCCGCTGGCATCTTTCCATTCAGTGATCAAACCTACTACCGGGTTTTCGCAGCCTTTATCAAATTCAGTACTATGCGCATCAGCCAAACCAGCGACATGACGAGCATATTCAATGACAGCAACCTGCATACCTAAACAAATACCTAAATATGGAACCTTGTTTTCACGCGCAAACTTAACTGTCTGAATTTTACCTTCAACACCACGATTACCAAAACCACCGGGCACTAGAATTGCGTCCACTGACTCTAGAACGGCAGTACCTTCATCTATAATTCTCTCGGAATCAATATACTCAATATTAACCTTGGTGCGCGTACGAATTCCTGCATGCTTAAGCGCCTCGATTAGAGACTTATAAGCGTCAAGTAATTCCATGTACTTGCCTACCATGGCAATGGTTACTTCGTTTTCCGGACTGGATTCAGCTTCAACCACTGAATCCCACTCTGTTAGATCGGCCCCATCACACTCCAGACCAAATCGTTCTACGACAATTTGATCCAAACCATGTTCATTCAGCATACGTGGAATCAGGTAAATGCTGTTTGCATCCTGTAATGGGATAACGGCGCGCTCTTCTACGTTGGTAAACAAAGCAATCTTGCGGCGAGATGATGCATCAATCTCGTGATCAGAGCGACAAACCAGAATATCGGGCTGAATACCGATAGAGCGCATTTCTTTTACGGAATGCTGGGTCGGCTTGGTTTTGGTCTCACCTGCGGTTGCAATATAAGGCACTAGAGTTAAGTGCATAAACAGCGCACGCTGGGAGCCCACTTCAATCTTTAACTGTCGCACTGCTTCCAAAAAGGGTTGCGACTCGATATCCCCAACTGTGCCGCCAATTTCAACCAAGGCGACATCATAGCCGTTAGCACCTTCAACGATGCGGCGTTTGATTTCATCAGTGATATGAGGAATTACCTGGACTGTTCCACCTAGATAATCGCCACGTCGCTCTTTGCGAATGACGTCTTCATAGACTCGACCACT
>NZ_LWGG01000066.1:0-1284 GCF_001635365.1 Oleiphilus sp. HI0128
CTTTGATGCCGGTTCTATTAGTCGCGAGCATTTTGAAAAGCTTGCCATAGCGATTAATACCGGAACAAACCTACCTAGTGTTGCAACGCCAAATGGTCAGGCGGCCTTCTTGTTCTTGTTGACCTCTGCGATAGCGCCATTGGTGCGTTTATCATATGGCAAGATGGTGGTTATGGCCTTGCCATATACTGTGGTATTAGGTGTTGTTGGCTATCTAGGTGTTTATCTCACACTCTAGGCTATGAATGCTTGATATAGCCCGGCCTGTCCGGGCTTAATTATGGATGCTTTAAATGCCGGGCTGCCGGTCAGGCTAAGAGGCACAAAAAAGCCCGAAGCAAGATGATTGTTTCGGGCTGATATGAGTTCGGATTTATTCCTACCGTTAGTTGATATTATTACGTGTTTTAATATCCGTAATTAGCTGATCTTTATTTTCCCAAAGTGTATTTAACCAAGCTTGAAAAGCTGCTTTAAACTCAGGGTCGCTACTATAGTCTTTACCTAAGAACTCTTTAGGTATTTCTATTTTGTTAATATGGACGGTTACTTTCGAAATACGACCACAGAAGAGATCCCACGGTCCGATATCTTTATCGTGGTAAACAATTGTAAGATCCAGCATGGTATTCATTTGAGAGCCCATACTGCCTAGAACAAAAGCTGCTCCACCCGCTTTAGGCTTTAGCAGGTTTGTGAATGGGGACTCTTGGCGCGCATGCTTTTCCGGTGTGAAACGAGTACCTTCGAGGAAGTTAAATACTGATACTGGCGTTGTTTTAAACTTCTCACAAGCCTTTTGTGTGGTTTCCAGATCTTTACCGGCAAGTGATGGATCTTTCTTTATTTGTGCTGGAGTGGAGCGCTTCATGAAAGGGAAGTCCAAAGCCCACCAGCAGATGCCAATAATCGGTACCCAGATAAGTTCTTTTTTAAGGAAGAACTTAAGCATAGGGATTTTGCGGTTCAAGATTTTTTGAGTGATTGGAATATCTGACCAAGATTGATGATTACAATTTACAAAGTACCAATCATTTTTTGTTAGCCCTTCAACACTGGTAAAATCCCACTCAACCTTCAGAAACATTGCCATAAAAAGTTGTTCATAGAAACCCAGTTTGTTGCACAGGCAATAAGGGTTTTAGTCACAATTTTTTTGACGATATTGATGGGAATGATGATCTTAAGCAGAGCGCCAACGACTAAAATAGGCATCCAGAGCAAAGTGTTCAGAATAACTAAAATCAGAATAATAGCCCCTTTAACTGGGCCAGGAAGAAAGCT
>NZ_LWGG01000067.1:0-760 GCF_001635365.1 Oleiphilus sp. HI0128
ATGAGCGCATTTTTGCCTTCATTTTTCGAAGCGACAGCAAGAGCTATACCGCTGGAGCGAACTTCCAGCCCTACTACTTGAGCTTTCGATTTCTTTTTAAATAGCGAAAACAAATACCTGCCCCTAGATCTAAATAAGCCCCTGAATCGGAGCGCCACCAGCCTTTTTAAAGCTTTTAGTTAGAATAGTTCAGTAAGTTACTGTTTGCAAAAGTTTTATACCACATAGAATTCAACATTAAGACCCAGACTCAGCAGCAGCGAATTTTAAAACTGTAAATGCAAAAATCCCCACCAAAGGCGGGGATTTTTTACTTACTCTGATGCCTGCACAAAATTTGCGGCATACATAAGAAGCTTAGAAGCAACTATTAAACAAGGTTTCGCCATTTAAGCCCTGCTTCTCAAGGATATCTCTGAGTCGCTTAAGTGCTTCAACCTGAATCTGACGAACTCGCTCGCGAGTTAGACCAATCTCTTTACCAACCTCTTCCAAGGTGCTCATACGGTAGCCACGAAGACCAAAGCGACGAGAAAGAACTTCTTGCTGCTTACCAGACAACTGATCCAACCAGCCATCAATGCTACCTTTAAGGTTACTATCCTGCAGCAACTCTGCAGGATCAGACGCTGACTCATCAGCAACTGTATCTAGTAATGATTTGTCGCTACTGCCGCCGATAGGCATATCAACAGAGGCAACACGCTCGTTCAAGCCCAACATGCGCTTAACATCAGCAACAGGCTTATCAAGCAAATCT
>NZ_LWGG01000068.1:0-6405 GCF_001635365.1 Oleiphilus sp. HI0128
TATATACCGCTATCGGTAAGAACGAGAGGTGTGAAAAGGACGATTCTTTTGTTCATACCAGGCCTCCATTTTTATTGTCTACGAGTTTTGACTTTAAGCGATAACGACGATCACTTATCGCAAACAATCCACCTAGCGCCATAAAAATAGTGCCAAGCCAAATCCATCTAACGAAGGGTTTTATTTGAATACGAACTGCCCAGGCACCGTCAGTGAGTGGCTCGCCTAAAGCAATATAGAGATCACGGAATAGCCCGGCATCAATGCCTGCTTCCGTCATAGGGCTGTTCTTAGAGAAGTAAACTCGCTTCTCGGGGTGTAATGTGGCGACTTCGTTCCCTGATGCAACCGAGGTAACACGTACCGTGGCACGATCAGCCTGATAGTTAGCGCCAGTATAGGGATCTAAGCTTTCAAATACGAAGTTGTAACCAGACACACTCACTTGCTCGCCAGGCGCCATACGAATATCTCTTTCTTCAGATTCAACCGACACTAGCGTTACGCCTAGAATACTAAAGGCAAACCCCAAGTGGCCAAGCGTCATTCCAACATAGGAACGGCTGAGTCGTCTCAGGCCGCGAATGCGTCCGGCTTTGTTCTCTGATTTCTGATATACGTCTTTTAAGGTAAAGCCGGTAATCCAAAGCGCTAGAAATGACCCAAAAAACGCACCGACATGAAATTCTTCAAAAAGAATAAATGGCAAGGCGAAAGCGATCAATACCGCCGACAAGGCAACCCAGCGTAGTTGCTTAATCAAAAGTGAAAGCTCAGTGTTTTTCCAACGCCCGACAACACCAAAACCCATCACGATCGCTAAAATGGACATCAGCGGTGCAAAAACGGCGTTAAAGTAAGGAGGCCCAATTGATAGTTTGCCTGCGCCGATAAAATCTAATACTAATGGATAGAGTGTACCCATCATAACTGTGACCCATGCAACGACCAGTAATAGATTGTTTACCAGCAAAAAGGTTTCCCTAGATAGCATGCTAAATTGAGCTTTGCTGCGAACCTCGGGAACCTTGAGCGCATAAAGTGTTAGAGAGCAAACCATTGTGATGCCGAGCAAGCCAAGAACGAATTGACCGCGAGCAGGGTCCGATGCAAACGCATGAACAGATGTTAGCACCCCAGAGCGAACAAGAAAGGTCCCGAGTAAACTGAGCGAAAATGCAAAGATCGCGAGTAATACAGTCCAGCTCTTAAATACTCCGCGTTTTTCGGTTACAGCCAGGGAGTGTATTAAAGCGGTACCCACGAGCCATGGCATAAAGGAAGCGTTTTCTACTGGGTCCCAGAACCACCAGCCACCCCAGCCAAGTTCATAATATGCCCACCAGCTACCCAGGGAAATACCTAAGGTGAGGAACGCCCAGGCTACTGTAGTCCAGGGGCGTGACCATCTAGCCCAAGCTGAATCTAGTTGACCGCTCATCAATGCGGCAATCGCAAAGGCAAACACAACCGAAAAACCGACATAGCCCATATAGAGCATTGGCGGATGAACGATCAGTCCAAAGTCTTGAAGTAGAGGGTTTAGATCAGCGCCCTCTGCTGGAAACTCCGGTAAGTAACGGTCGAAAGGGTTTGACGTCAAAATAATGAAGGATAAAAAACCGATACTTATCATCCCCATTACCGATAACACTCTTGCGAGAATATCTGAAGGCAGTTGCTTGGAAAATAACACAACAGCCGCAATCCAGCCGGAAAGAATCAATGCCCAAAGTAATAAAGACCCTTCATGACCACCCCAAATTGCACTTATCTTATATTGCAGTGGTAACAGTGTATTGGAGTGGTTGGCTACGTACTGAACACTAAAGTTATCTTGGACAAACGCAATACCCAGGCAAGTGAAGCTGAGTACCATAAAAACGAACTGCCCCCAGGCTATTGGACGGGCTAGATAGACGCACAATGCATTATTGCGAGCAGCTCCCCATAGTGGAACGACAGCCAATAAAACGCTTAGTGAAAAAGCGATGACTAGTGCAAGATGCCCTATTTCTGGTGTAAACATCTACGGCTGTCCTTCTTCGACGGGTTTAGTATGAATGCCTTTTGGCGCGGTGCCACCAGACTTTTCTAAAGCGTCAGCAACTTCGGGCGGCATATAGTTCTCATCGTGCTTGGCTAGAACTTCATCGGCTATAAGAACATTGTTCTCATCGAGCCGGCCAAGCGCTACAATCCCCTGTCCTTCTCTAAAGAGGTCTGGCAGTATTCCTGTATAAGAAACCTCTACGTTTTCTTTATAATCGGTTAGCGCGAAGGTGGTGGCCAAACTATTTTCGCTACGTTTAACGCTTCCCTCTACAACCATGCCTCCAGCACGAATACGAGCGCCCTTTGGGGCCTCTCCTTGTGCGATTTGTGTTGGGTTATAAAATAGATTTATATTTTCCGTCAAAGCGTACATGGCCAGACCAATCACGGTCCCAAACCCAACGAGAAGAAAAATAATAAGTGTAAGGCGTTGTTTGCGCTTAGGGTGCATCAATTATTTCCACCTGAAATCAATACTGAAAGATTAGTAAAATAGTTAGCAAATCGTCTGCTAAGGCTCAGTCTGTGCGGTTTGTTTATTCTTGAGTTCCGTGCGTCGATATCTCTGAGAAAGCTCGCGAAGAATAGACTTTCGTTGCATTAGCGGTTGAACATAGGCGATAAGGAATACTAGCAAGCCTATACCGTAACATAGCCACACGTATAAACCATGCCCACCCATATTTAAAAACTCAGAAAAGCTGTCAAAACTCACTGACGCCTCCTAACAAGTAAAACCATTTTTGTTGAACTAAACATGTCGCTAGCGAACTCCGGACTGCTTTACGATGTCCTGAACCCATCTGGTTTTTCGCTCTCGAAGCAATATTTGGTTCTGCATTCTGATAATAACAAGTGCCGCGAAAAAGCAGTAAATACCGATGACCATCACTAATAAGGGTATCCACATTTCTGGCACCATTGCTGGTTTCTCGGTTAATTTAAAGGTTGCTGGTTGATGCAGGGTATTCCACCACTCAACAGAGTATTTAATAATCGGGATGTTCACGACGCCAACAAGCACAGTAATGGCAGATGCCCTTGCAGCCATATTTGCATCTTCAATAGCGGTTTGAATCGAGATCACACCAAAGTATAGAAACAGCAAAATAAGCATGGCGGTGAGCCGTGCATCCCATACCCACCATGTACCCCAGGTTGGCTTGCCCCAAACCGCACCAGTGAATAAAGCTAAAAAGGTAAATGCCGCACCAATTGGTGCAGCGGAAGAAATAAATATATCAGCAATTTTCATGCGCCAAACAAGAGATACTAGAGCAGCTGAAGCCATCATCATGTAGCAAGATTGAGCGAGAATCGCGCTTGGCACATGCAGGTAAATAATTCGGAAGCTGTTTCCTTGCTGATAATCAGGTGGAGCAAAAGCCAGGCCCCATGTAACCCCTGCTGTTATTAAGCCAAGTGCTGCAATCAGAAACCAGGGATAGTACTGTTTCGAAATATCATAGAACCACTTCGGCGAACCAAGCTTGTGAAAAAATGTCCATTTCATGGAGTTACTTCTTAACTAGCATAGATTGATTAAAATACTCGAGCTTCATTAGTTTGAAACACTCATCCGTAGTGCGGCAGCAGACGCAAAGGGCGAAAGTGTAACCGCTAGCACCAGCATGATACCGATAATTGCGAGGTGCCCGCCAACTGGTAAACCGTCAATACTGGCCTGTACCGTACCGGTACCAAATATTAGCACTGGTATAGTCAGTGGTAAGACTAATAGAGAAACCAGCACACCACCAGAGCGCAAGCTTACCGTCAATGCAGCACCAATGCCACCAATTAAGGTGATAACAGGAGTCCCCATGATCAAGGTCAATAAGAGTATTGGCAGGTGTTGAGGGTCAAGATGCAACATGACAGCGAGTAACGGCGACATGACCACAAGCGGCAGAGCAATTAGCAACCAATGAACAAAGGCTTTAACTAGCAGCAGCAGATATAAAGGGTGTGAGCTTAGTACAAGCTGCTCGAGTGAACCGTCGTCGTAGTCGGCCTGGAACAGGCGATCCAAGGAAAGCATTGTAGAAAGTAAGGCAGCAACCCAAACTAAACCAACAGATGCCGTGCCTAGAAAGTCGGGTGAAGGGTCTACGCCTAAGGGAAATAACACAATAATAATAGCGAAAAAAACTAGTGGGTTTGCCAGTTCCTGCTTGTGCCTAAATGCGGTAAGAAACTCTTTAGTTAAAATAGCTTTGGCGACGGGCCACAAACCGGTACTGGAGTTCATGCTCATATTACACTTCCTTTAATGGGAAGTATTTCAAGTCCGGGTAAAGAAAGCTGATGATGTGTTGTAAGAATGATTGTGACACCGCTAATTGCTTTTTCTAACAACAAATTTTCAAACTGGGCAACGCCTTGCTTATCGATGGCAGTAAAGATCTCATCAAGAATCCAGATCTTTGCCTCAGAGAGATATAATTGCGCCAGAGTTACGCGACGCTGCTGACCTGCTGACATATTGCGGCATAGAACATGTTCATACCCTTCTAAGCCGACTGAGCTGAGCGCGCTCCATAGCTGTTGTTCTACAACTGTTTGTCGCAAGCCAAGTAGATAACGCAGATTCTCTAAAGGTGTCATGCTGGTTTTAATGGCAGATTTATGGCCAATAAAAAGAAGCTGAGACTGGAAACTAAGCTGGGATTTATATAGAGCTTCGCCCTGCCAGTTAACTACGCCGTCATATGAAGTGAATAAGCCAGCTAAAATTCGTAGCAAGGTTGTTTTACCTGCACCATTAGGGCCTTCGAGCTGCGTTATCGTGGCAGGAAGAAAACTATGCTCTAGCCCGGAAAACAGAATGCGGTCTTCACGTTCACAAGATAGCTGCTTAATTTGGAGTACTGGCTCAACCATAGAGGTTTATGACTGCTTAAATAGAATCTCGAAGTCGCTATTATACCTGCAAAATACAATTTGAATATCTATTCACTTAGCTTATACCTTACAAATAAGAAAGGTTGCCTAAAGCTATACCACTAATGAGGAAATGCTCGGCAACCTATATCGATCGAGGCGAAATAATCAGATTGAGCGACTAAGCACGCCTTTTTGTAAAGGCATGAACTCCCAGGCCTGAGAGCGTCTGAGCCACAGATATCCAGGCTGTCTGATCAGGTATGGCCTGTTTGCCTTTAGATAGCCTCGCAAGCTGTGATTCGTACCAGGTAATATCAAGCATGGTCATTTTATCGATAAACTTCACGCCAGTGCTGGGTTTCGGTATATCAATCTTGTGCTCGGGATTTGCTATTAGCTCATTGGGAAAATCGGGATAAACAGAGAGCGGTCGAGCCAAACCGATAAAATCAGTTGCGCCACTCTTTAAGGCTTGAAGCATTGCGCTACCTGAGCGGAAGCCGCCAGTAACGACAAGTGGAATTGAAACGCGCTCGCGGATTTTATCTGCATATTCTATGAAGTATGCTTCGCGTCGGCGTGTTGATTCCTTAATGTTATGACCTACCATGCTTGGGCTTTCGTAGGTGCCGCCGGAAATTTCCAGTAAATCAATTCCCGCTTTTGCAAGGGTTTCGACTACTTCCATAGATTCTTCATGAGAGAACCCTCCTTTCGAGTAGTCAGCAGAATTTAATTTAATGCCAATTGGGTAATTATCATCTGTGGCTTCACGAATAGCACGGTAAACCTCTAATACAAAGCGCATTCTATTTTGTAAGCTACCGCCCCACTTGTCTTTTCTCTGGTTGTGGTGTGGAGATAAAAACTGGCTAACCAAATAACCGTGAGCGCCATGAATTTGTACACCATCGAAGCCTGTTTGTTTGGCAAGTTTTGCGGCGGTCGCAAACTTTTCGATTATTTCTAAAATTTCGCTTTCTTCGAGCGCACGAGGGGTGGCAAAGGTGTTTTCAAGCCCCCCACCTAAAGGAATAGCAGAGGGGGCGACTGGCTGCTTTGTTAAAAACGTTGGCGATTGCTTACCTGGGTGGTTTAATTGCATCCAAACTTTGGTGTCATTCTGCTTTGCAGCGTCCGCCCATTGAATGAAGCTCTCGAGGTCGCTTTCGTTATCTAGAACAACGTTTTTTGGTTCGCCAAGTGCTGCCCGGTCAATCATGACGTTACCTGTGATAAGTAACCCAGTACCGCCAGCTGACCAGGTACGATATAACTTAGCAAGTCGCTTGCCCGGATTGTGCTGTTTGTCTCCCAGTTGTTCGCTCATTGCAGACTTAAAGAATCGATTTTTAACGTTTACATTACCTTGTTGATATGGCGTAGCAAAACTTAGACTTGGGTGTGTAGTGCGTGACATGAGAACCTCGGTTTTTGGTTTTTATCTTATTTTGCTAATAATAT
>NZ_LWGG01000069.1:0-1260 GCF_001635365.1 Oleiphilus sp. HI0128
TAAAGTTTATCCCCAAGGAAGGTGACCAGATAATTGTTCGAGCCAAAGTGAGCTTGTACGAAGGTCGCGGCGATTACCAACTTATCGTTGAAGGCATGGAACCGGCGGGTATTGGGCAACTACAAGCCGCTTTTGAAGCACTAAAGCTTAAACTGGCTGGCGAAGGACTGTTTGACCAGCAGCATAAAAAATCTATACCACAAATCCCCAAAAAAGCAGCCGTGATAACCTCTCAAAGCGGTGCCGTCATTCATGACATCATTTCAGTGACGCAGCGTCGCTTCCCTGCACTAGAGATCATTTTGCTACCCGTTCAGGTTCAAGGGGAAGGCTCAGCACAACAAATTGCCGACGCTATCGCTTACTGCAACAGCCACAACCTTGCAGATGTGTTAATTGCTGGGCGAGGAGGCGGGTCTCTAGAGGATTTATGGAGTTTTAATGAAGAAGTCGTCGCACGTGCTATTTTTGACAGCGAACTACCTATCATTAGCGCCGTTGGTCATGAAGTAGACTTTACGATTGCCGACCTGGTAGCAGACTACCGGGCACCAACGCCATCAGCAGCCGCAGAACACATTACGCCCGACCAATACGAATTAATGCAAAACCTGGATCAACAACAACGGCGCCTGGAGTTTTTGATCAACAATCGATTCAAACAACTCAGCCAAAGCATCGATGCCTTACAAAAACGACTAAGACATCCTGGCGATGCCCTTCAAGAAAAGGGTTTACGCCTTGAAGAACTTCAAGAGCGCATTAAACGGGCACTATCAAACACTATTGAAAATAAATCTGGAAGTCTGAATATACTTCAGCACCGCTTACTCAGATATAACCCTCAAGCGAAGCTTGAACAAAGCGCAGCAACACTAAACAACGCTTACGACAAACTAGTACAAGCGCAGCATGCAAACCTGGAACAACAGCAACACAGACTGGCGATTCTAGCCCAGACACTGCACACGGCAAGCCCTCTTGCAACCTTAGGGCGCGGCTATGCCATATTAAAGTCCGATAAACAGAAAGTTCAAACCCAGTGCAGCGACTTCAAGGCGGGAGACAAAATCAGTGCCACACTAAAAGATGGGATTGTCCATTGTACCGTCGACCAAAGTGTTCCAGAACTGGACTTATAACTCAGCCCAGCTTACTTCAAGGCTTGATAAATTTTCGCTAGATTGTACTGCATCATATCGAGATAGCTTGGCGCTAGCTCATGAGATAAGGCGCCCGAGATCAGTTCACCTCCAAAAT
>NZ_LWGG01000070.1:0-1263 GCF_001635365.1 Oleiphilus sp. HI0128
AATCCACGGAATGTTTGCCCCGGTTCGCCGCTCTATCTCTTTATCGGAATCATAAAAGTCAAAGTTCAGCTCTTTGGCTAAAATTTTTCCTATGGTTGTTTTTCCTGCCCCCATTGGGCCCACAAAAACAATCAACGGTTTAGCTATACTCATATTTCGATCTTATGCCGGCCAATCAATATGTCAGTAAAGATTAACCTGTTTATTTTAAAAAGAAAAAAGGCCGCAATCTGCAGCCTTTTACCTAAGCTCAATAAGACATATTGTCCTATATTTGCTGGTCAATCACACCATTTTTTAATAGCTTAGGCGTGATAAAGATAAGTAATTCAGCACGCTCATCTATCTCTTCAGTCTTGGTAAATAAAGCACCTAAGTATGGGATGTCACCTAAGAAAGGCGTTTTAGTAACAGTTGTAGATCGTTCAGACTGAAAAATACCACCCAAGACAACCGTTTCACCATTACCAACAAGTACTTGAGTTAGTACCTCATTTGTTTCAATACTTGGAATACCTGCGGTCACTTCGCCACGGTTATCCTGATTGATCTTAAGATCCATAATGACCTGATCGTCTGGCGTAATTTGAGGCGTCACTTCTAAAGATAGCACGGCCTCTTTAAAGGAAACTGAGGTTGCACCAGAAGACGAAGCTTCCTGNTAAGGAATTTCCTCACCCGATTTAATTGTCGCGGTTTGACGATCAGCCGTTACAATTTTCGGCTGGGCAACGATCTCACCCTTTCCATCAGATTCGAAAGCAGATAATTCCATATCAATTAGATAGTTATCACCACCAAAACCAATCGCTAAGGAAGAGCTGTTCGATCTGGTTACACCTAAATCAACAGCCAAAGCACCTGGAAATGAAATACTGTTACTATTTCCGTTCGCTATATCTGTCAGTTCACTAAGCGTCCCAGACGATCCACCTATACGGAACAAGTTATCTCCGCTACGATCTAAACCGCCACCGCCCCACTGAATACCCATTTCTTCAGCTATATTCGAACGAGCTCTTACAATTCTAGCCTCAATCAATACCTGACGAACCGGAATATCCCAGGTAGATATCAATTTACGAATCTGCTCCTGCTTCTCTGATGTCTCTCTCACACTTATAGTATTCGTTCGTTCATCAGATGAAATAAAGCCTCGCTCTGAAATCAGCTCACTGTCCTGGCGCAATAGCTCCACAATATCTGCCGCTTTTGCATAGTTAATCTGAACGATCTCCAAACGTACCGGCGCTAATGCTGCAA
>NZ_LWGG01000071.1:0-1437 GCF_001635365.1 Oleiphilus sp. HI0128
GGCCCCCAAGGGAAAAAGCGTCATAACTCTTGTAGCACTTCAATACGGCGAAGCATGGCAAGCACTTAGCCCTGAAGATTATGCTGAAGCAAAGTATGACTACGCACAAAAGCTCATTGATCATGTTGAAAAGGCTTACCCAAATCTCAGCCAGTATATTGAAGTTGCTGAGGTAGCGACTCCTTTAACTATGATGCGTTATTTGAACTCACCTGACGGCGCTATTTATGGCTTTAAACAACATATTCAGGATTCTCTCTTATTACGCGACCAATTGAGTGGTATTGAAGGTTTGTATTCCGCAGGAAGTTGGACAGCGCAAGGAGGTTTTCAACCGACCTATATGGCCGGTGAATCAACGGCAAAAAGTATATTGCGTAAAATTAAAAAGTCACAAACGGAGGCTCAACATGCATAAAAATCGCAGCGCAGAACAAAACGTATTAGATGGTGTCGTTGGCTACGTTGAAGCCGTAAAAAAGAAAACCGAGATAGAGCTTAGTGGAAGCGACTTTAGCGAAGAGAAAGGTGCTACGCAAAAGACTATCGACAGTCTACATCCTAAACGCCTTCGTTTACTTGTTACCGATATTTTTACTGATACGCCATCCACGAATACTATTCGTGTCAAAGCACTTGATGGTTACCTTCCCCCTTTTCAAGCAGGTCAGTATATTAACGTTTTTGTTGAGATAAATGGTTCGCCAACTGCCAGACCTTATGCGATGTCTTCCTCTCCCACTGAACGAGACTATTATGACCTGACCGTTAAAAAGGCTCATAGCGGTTTCGTTAGCCATTATTTAGTTGATGATCTGAAGCCTGGTCAAGAGCTTACTAGCACCGGCCCAATGGGAAGCTTTCATCATAATCCACTATTCCATGGTAATGATCTAGTATTCTTCGCTGGCGGATCCGGGATTGCACCTGCACGTAGTATGATCAAACATATCATCGCTAAAGATCTCCCTCATACCATGCATATTATCTACAGCAATAGTTTCGAGGAGGATGTAATATTCGCAAAGGAAATTCGCTCCTGTGCCAAACAGAATCACAATATAAAACTTACAGAATTAATCTCAAGGCCAAGTGAAAGTTATCAAGGCATCGGCGGACGTGTTACTGAAGAGCTTGTTTCATCTTCACTGAGCAACTTAAGCTCAAAGATGTTTTACATATGCGGCCCAACACCCTTTAATGAAAGCTGTGTCGAAATACTTAAAAACTTAGGTGTAAAAGAGCGTCGTATGCTTGTAGAGCTAAACGGCCCTCCTAAGAAACCTGAAACACAAGCACACTGGCCTGAAGATACTTCGTAAACGTAAGGCGAAGCGGACATATCCAAGAATCTAATGATTTAGTATGACATTCCATGGCAGCAGATCTTCCATTTCTGCTTGCTGATCTCTTTTACTAAGTGCTTTCAATAGATAA
>NZ_LWGG01000072.1:0-1098 GCF_001635365.1 Oleiphilus sp. HI0128
CTAGTGCTTGCTCAGCCTCTGAGGCATCTCCTGAATTTACCAAAGCGCTCAAAGCAGAAAAGCTATCAGTCATATTATCAGCATTTGCAAACTGCTTTTTAGCCAGGTTAATAACATCTGCCATTTGACTTGCAGATGAACCACCTATTGCTGACATTAAAGATAAAGCCGCATTTTTTAATGCCCGTTGTGACATAGAGCCATAATCCAAAGCAGGTAATTCCGACTCAACAATATTGTCACGATAAACTGCATATAGCTCGTCACCTAGCTGATTAGCCAAGGCCTGTCGAACAAATTCTCTTGCAGCATGAATGGCATCAACATCTGCTTGCTCCGCCAGCTGCACAAGATAGCTCTCAGCGGGTAGCATCAGCATCTTGCAAACCATTGCTTTGTCTAAAGAGCTATCTGTGAGCAAACCTCGATACGCCTCGACAAAACTCTGGGGTAACACCAGCTCCAGCCCTTGCTGATAAGATTTGATTAAGCCCTGCAGGATGCGCAATGCCAATGCCTGCCCTGCCTCCCAGCGGTTAAAACCATCGGAGTCATGCTGAAACAAAAATACCAATTGCTCATCAGTATACTGATAGGACAACTTGACCGGAGCCGAAAAGCCTCTTAGTAATGATGGAACCGGTTCTGCTTCGATACCCTCAAAAACAATTGATTCTCGTGCTTCGATTAGCTCAAAAACACATTCTTTAGCGCCATCCGCAATTGATAAGGGAAGCTCCTGCCCTTCTGAGTCCAACAATGCAATAGATACAGGGATATGAAACGGCTCTTTTAAATCTTGCCCAGGTGTTGCAGGGCAAGACTGACTCAAGCTCAAGGTATATTGTTTGCTATTGGCATTATAGCTAGAACTCACTTGCAGCTCTGGCGTCCCGCCCTGATCGTACCAGAGCTTAAACTGTTCCAGATCCATCCCGGAAACGTCAGCCATTGCCGAAACGAAGTCTTCAGTTGTGACCGCTTGCCCATCATGCCTGTCAAAATATAAATCACTCCCTGCCCGGAACTGCTTCGGCCCTAAGAGAGTATGCAGCATGCGAACAACCTCTGCCCCTTTTTCATAAACCGTCAGGGTAT
>NZ_LWGG01000073.1:0-780 GCF_001635365.1 Oleiphilus sp. HI0128
GCCAATTTTTCGAAAGTATGGAGGACGACCTCACTGGGGCAAGCTTAATACATTTAGCCGCGAAGAGTTCAAGAAAAGCTACCCAAAATGGAATGATTTTATTGAGCTAAGACGCAGCTTTGACCCAGAAAGCAAATTCCTGAATACCTACCTGAAAGACACCATCGCTTAAGGTCTAGCTAGCGCCGGGAAAGAGCCTATTCAGGCTCTTTCCAAGCCATCAGCATCTCACGGGTTTTAGGGTAAACATCCATAAATTCTTGATGCATAGGTAATATGTTTTCGATAGGCTGCCCGTCTTTGCAAGCTATCTCAATTTTCTTTGCTGCCTCAGCGAGCGCCAAGGCACTCAAATTGGCAGCAACGCCCTTTAGAGCATGCGCGCTATTTCCTGCCGCTTCCAGATCGCCTTTATCGATATCTGATTGCAGAGTATCAACATACTGCGGCATATCACTCAAAAACGAAGCTATCATAACTTTCAGGATTTTGGACTTCCCCATTACCCTGCGTAATACATCACTTTCATCCCAAATCTGCAACTCAACCCCCTTCGTTTCATCTGGTACTGCCTCTTCAACTATTGCAGAAGCCTCTTCACTTAAATCACAACTTTCGCTCACTTTTACAATTTCACCTACTTGGGCTGCCTTCTGATCAACACCCGCCACAAGGTGAAAATAGAGCTTTCTTTCCAAAACCTCAGTATCGATAGGCTTGGATAAATAATCATTCATTCCTGCTTCAAGGCAGCGTTCCTTATCGCCCTTCATTGCATTC
>NZ_LWGG01000074.1:0-1231 GCF_001635365.1 Oleiphilus sp. HI0128
CGGAACTTGTTTCAAGTAGCTCATTGACGCATAGCCTGAACCAAAACGATCGATGATAATATGAACGCCCACATCTTTCAGTTCTTTTAGACGACCAATCACTTCGGGCTTTTGGTCAACGAAGCACTTTTCAACTACCTCGAAATGCAGGTATTTAATATAGTTCGGGTGTTCGGAAAATAGCGCTCGTACTTCAGAAACAAAGTAACGGTCTTTAAGTTGTCTAGGCGATATGTTGACACTAAAGCTAATATCTTTGATGCCTTCTTTAAGTAGTCTTTGGATATCTTTTACAAGCTGTTTTAGCACCCAGTTACCGAGAGGAATAATGCTGCCTGCATTTTCTGCTATCGAGATAAAATCATCGGGCATACGAATATCTTCTTCAGTGTATTGCCAGCGTAGAGATGCTTCTACGCCTGAAATGCTTTGATCTTTTAAATCGAGAATCGGCTGATAAACCAAAAAGAAGTCTTGGTTTTCAATGCTGTGCTGAATTTCCTTTTCTGTCTTTATTTTATAGCGGATCTCGTTGTTCATATCTTCAGAGAAGAATTGATAATTGTTTCTGCCGCTTTGCTTTGCCTGATACATAGCGATGTCGGCATTATTAATAAGGTCAGTGTCATTAAGCGAGTCTTCAGGGGTGACGCTAATGCCAATACTCGCGGTGATAAAGACTTCCTGAGTGTCGATGATCACGGGAGATTCAAAAGAGTTGATTATATTCTGTGTTACTTTACTGGCATCTTCGTAATTCTTAATGTTGCTTAGTAAGACTGTAAATTCATCACCACTGATACGAGCAATGCTATCGTTTTGCCTTACATGCTCATTCAAGCGCTTGGCGACGGATTTTAGAATCTCGTCACCGGCCTGATGACCTAGGGAGTCATTAATGGTTTTGAAGTTATCTATATCAATAAACAACAATGCAGCTTTTACCATATTACGTTTGGCATTTTGAATTGCTGACTCGAGCCTCTTCTGGAATAGTACCCGATTTTCTAGACCTGTCAGCGGGTCGTATAAAGCCATACGTTCCATTTCATCGTGATGATTCTTGATATCGGTGATATCTTCGAAAGTAATCACATAGTGAGATATTTCTGAGGTTTCTTGATAGGGATGGCTTTTAAGCAATGAAATACTGGTCTTCATCCAATGCGTGTCACCATTTGCATCGGTGCACTTGAGTTTACTCTGAATCAGACCTTCGGTATTAGGCGAT
>NZ_LWGG01000075.1:0-807 GCF_001635365.1 Oleiphilus sp. HI0128
TCATATCGAACAAAGCTCTCAGCAAGATGAAATCAGCGACCTAATGAGCGCTCTAGATCGCATGCAAACAGAATTGATTGGCGAATTCGAGCGCCGAGCAGAAGAAACCAGCCGTGTGACTAGCGCCCTGAAAGTTGCCAATACCAACCTGATGATGGCAGATAATGACCTTAACATCATCTACCTCAATAATGCGGTCGAAAAAATGTTTAAGGATGCTGAGTCAGACCTTCGCAAAGACTTACCTAAGTTCTCTGCCGATAACTTGATGGGTGTAAATATTGATGTTTTCCACAAGAATCCGGCTCATCAAAGACAGTTACTAGCCAGCTTAACGCAAAGCTATGAAAGTACTGCCAAAGTCGGTGGCCGCAGCTTCAGAATTGTTGCCAACCCTGTTGAAAGCGAGAACGGCAACCGTTTAGGTACTGTTGTTGAATGGGTAGACGAAACAGAGATGCTCGCCAAGCAAGCGCAGGAAAGACAAGAGGCTGCTGAAAATGTACGCCTGAAACAAGCTCTTGATAACGTAAGTGCTAACGTAATGGTTGCAGACGCCGAGCGAAACATCGTCTATATGAATGATGCCGTACTTGAAACACTTAAAATCGCGGAAGAAGATATTCAACAAGTACTTCCACAGTTTGATGCCAACAATTTACTTGGGCAATCAATTGATATCTTCCATAAAAACCCAAGCCATCAGAAAGAGCTACTAGAGAATCTAAGCGCTCAACACAAAGCCAATATTCAAGTTGGTCGACGCCATATGGAGCTATCAGTCAACCCGGTTAAGACCGAGTCCGG
>NZ_LWGG01000076.1:0-607 GCF_001635365.1 Oleiphilus sp. HI0128
ATATTGACTCACTTTAAAATGAGATTAAGCACAGCAAATTAAGAAATAACATTATTTAACTTTTGATTTGTAAGCCCAGGTAACAGCAGTTTCATTTGATTACATATATGCTACTCATCCTGAACAAAGGCGCCGTGAGTCAATCATTTTTGCGGAAACTTTGTTCCTTTCCTGAATTAATTGCGCAGCGATAGATACAGCGATCTCAGCAGGTAGCTTACTGCCAATCGGAAATCCAATTGGCGCATTTAGCCTTGCTAATTCTTCAGAAGCGAAACCGAGGGTGCGCAGCCGCTGCAAACGCTTGCTGGTAGTATTTTGAGACCCCATTGCGCCGACCAGAAAGCATCGGCTATGCAAACCCGCCATCACCGCAAGATCATCAACTCTTGGGTCGTGAGCCAAAGCCAGCACAGCAGAATAGGAATCAGAAAATCGCTCTTTTATCAGATCATCTGGTAAGCAAAGATGCAGCGGAGTATCCCAGCTTTTAGCATCGTGCCTATCAACCACGTTACTACGCGCATCGCAGAGCTCAACATGGAAATCGATCGCCTTTAAAATATTCAAGAGATTCCTTGCAACCTCACCCACACCTACGATTAGT
>NZ_LWGG01000077.1:0-718 GCF_001635365.1 Oleiphilus sp. HI0128
AAGATGAAGAGCTTTGTGATGTCTCAGGTATCGGCTTAAGTCGTTATACCCTGATCGGCAACCGCTTTATCAAACAGCGCTTGGTTAATGGTGTGGCGCAAATGCAATTTGAATATGGGCTCGATCTAAGTGGTGATGGCAAGGTGGAGCGCTATCTTACTGCCGATAACGTTTTCAGCTGGAATGATGTATTGTCGGTACGTGTTTTCGCTTTATTCAAAAGCAAGCTATCGGCAAGTTCGAATGAGAATCCGGAAAGAGAATTCAAACTGGGTACAGGTTTTGAGTTCGAGCCAGAAGAGCATGAACGGAGGTATAAATTCAAAAAGTTTCAGTCAGAATTTAGTTTGAAGAATACTTAGTTAATAACAGCGGTGATGAGCAAGGAGGCAATATGCACCTAAAATCAAAGACCTATCCAATAAGAGCCATGCAACAATACGGAGCTACATTAGTCTTGTCATTAATGTTGCTGGCGATCCTCACAATACTCTCAACAACGATGATGCAAAGCAGTTACCTAAGCTTTAAATCTCAGTCTTCCAGAGTGGCGTTTCAACAAAGCAGTCATGAACTAAATCAGTTTCAGCTTCAAGCTGCGAAGCAAATAAAAAGCTTTATTGATTCTAGACGAGATAGTCATGTTGAGCTCAAAAAGTCATACTCAGAAGGCTTCAAGTTAATCGATGACTTGCTGAACCTCGAAGTAATTGCCGAA
>NZ_LWGG01000078.1:0-726 GCF_001635365.1 Oleiphilus sp. HI0128
TCATCACCATCTAGTTTTGCTTTCGCTTGTTGCCACAAACCAACAAATGGAGAGCATTATGAACAGACAACCAAACTTCTTAGAATTGATAAGCTTTACCCTATTATTCGCATTTAGCATGATGTCGCAGGCCGCTGGACTCATGTCACCCGCAAACGGTCAGCTACCAGCGTTGGAAATAAAACAACACCATGTAGATGTCACTATCGAGGATGGCTATGCCATTACTTCAGTAACACAATTATTTTTCAACCCGAATGACACCACGCTAGAAGCAATCTACTCCTTCCCCATTCCAGAAAAAGCAGCGGTAGGAGAGTTCACCTATTGGATAGACGGTAAAGCTGTGACTGGCGAGGTGCTTGAGAAAAAACAAGCTCGCGAGATTTATGAGCAAGAAAAAGCACAAGGCAGAGAAACCGCCTTAACAGAACAGGATGAGTATAAATCTTTTGATAGTGCCGTTTACCCGGTTTTGCCAAAGCAAGATGTCAAAATCCGATTAGTCTACATTCAAGCTGTCCATTCAGACCATGGCATTGGCAGTTATGTCTACCCACTTGAAGATGGTGGCGTCGATGAAGAAAAGTTGGCCTTTTGGAGCTACAACGAAGTGGTAACCGAAGCATTCAGCTTCAAGATGAATATAAGATCCTCTTACCCTATTGACGATGTCCGTCTTCCGAAACATCCGCAGGCAATTGTCACCTCAAACACGAATCAGGC
>NZ_LWGG01000079.1:0-10275 GCF_001635365.1 Oleiphilus sp. HI0128
GGAAACGCAATGGTTGCATTTCTTAGTTCTGCCAAGGTCTTAATTGGTCCAGTTTTCTTAACGAATATTAGCCCTCTGATTGGCTGTGACTTGCGTTTGACCTGGGCCTGGTAGCCCGGAAACTCTTTAAATGCATGAAACTGCAAAGGGGTAGTGTAGGCAAGGTCGTAATGCCCTTTGGCCAGTTTTAATTCAAAATCGAGTTGGCTGCTGGCAGCTTCATATTTAAGTTCAATTCCCGAGGCTTGTTCCAAAAAAGAAATTACGTTTTGCCATGCTACTGTTTTAGTAGGAAGAGAGCTGCTTGATGTTGCATAGCTGAGTTGTTGGTCTAGCTTCTTTTGTTTCACCGCAAACTTGCTTTTTTTCTTAACGATCTGTTTTTCAAGAGCTTCCAGTTCGGCAACGGGTTTGGGGAACGAGGGCGCAACGCCGACAATTAAAGGTTTGGCATGTAAGGCTGAACTTAATGAAAAGGACAGTATAAATAATAGGCTTGAAACCACGGCTATTGCTGAGCACGAAAAGCCTGCTTTCGACTTTTTCAGAGCGCTGGGCACTATTGAATTGTCATGAGTTTGGGGGTGGGGGCGATACACGAATTAGCTCCATTTTTTGGCTTATGTTTATGATAAAAGACAATGTCAGCCTCTGCCAGGCCAGGTACTATAAATTTAATTTAGCTATGAGGCCTTTGCAGAAGAGATATTAGCTGTGATTGAACGCACATTTAGTTTGAGTGAAACCTCGCTTTCTGGTAATCTGGCGCCCCATCTTGAGATGAAAATCTCCCCCTTCTACATAAATATTTGAGTTAACTGAACTTTGCGTGGCGCAAGGTATGGAAAGCTCTTTGTCTGAGATATTGACGGGATTTGCATGACACGTTTTATTTTCGTGACAGGTGGTGTTGTATCCTCCTTAGGGAAAGGCATCGCTTCAGCTTCATTGGCTGCTATTTTAGAAGCTCGAGGGCTGAAAGTAACAATGCTTAAACTGGACCCATATATAAATGTGGATCCAGGCACGATGAGTCCTTTTCAGCACGGTGAAGTATTTGTTACCGAAGACGGTGCCGAAACTGATTTGGATTTGGGGCATTATGAGCGCTTTATTCGAACCACGATGTCCAAGCGAAATAACTTTACGAGTGGTCGAGTCTATGAAGACGTCATTCGCAAAGAGCGACGTGGCGATTATCTAGGTGGAACAGTCCAGGTAATTCCTCATATCACTGATGAAATCAAACGCCGCATCGTTGAAGGTGCTAACGGCTATGATGTCGCCTTGGTTGAAATTGGCGGCACAGTTGGGGATATCGAGTCGCAACCCTTTTTGGAAGCAGTGCGACAGTTAAAGATTGAAGTGGGCTCCCAGCGTGCGCTGTTTATGCACTTAACTCTAGTGCCTTATATTGCAACCGCAGGTGAGACCAAAACCAAGCCGACCCAGCATTCCGTAAAAGAAATGCGCTCTATCGGTATTCAGCCCGATATTCTGGTTTGTCGCTCTGATCACGAGATTGATGCATCATCTCGCCGCAAGATTGCTTTGTTTACCAACGTAGAAGAGCGCGCCGTTATCCCATTACAGGATGCAAACAGCATTTACCTGATTCCACGTATGCTGAATGAACATGGTTTGGATCAAATTGTCGTAGAACGATTTGGTCTGGAGTGTGATGAGGCCGATCTAACAGAGTGGGATTCAGTGGTTGAAGCTGAATCCAGTCCGGAAAACGAAGTAACCATTGCCATGGTAGGCAAGTACATGGAATTACTTGACGCTTATAAGTCTCTAATCGAGGCGCTTAAGCATGCAGGAATTCGTACGCGCACCAAGGTTAATATTGAGTATATTGATTCCGAGAGAATTATAGATGAAGGTACTGCCGTTCTAGAGTCAGTGGACGCAATTCTAGTGCCCGGTGGTTTTGGTAATCGTGGTGTTGAAGGTAAAATTCAGACAGTTAAGTTTGCGCGTGAAAACAAGGTTCCATATTTAGGTATTTGTTTAGGTATGCAGGTTGCTGTCATTGAATATGCTCGTCATGTCGCTGGTTTGGCTGATGCGCATAGTACTGAATTTGATAAAGGCTGCGAAAACCCGGTAGTAGGTTTGATCACTGAATGGAAAGATGCCAGCGGAGCTGTAGAGCAACGTGATGCGGGTTCAGACTTGGGCGGAACCATGCGCTTAGGTGCTCAGGAGTGTAATCTGGTTCAGGGTTCTAAGGCTTTCGAAAGTTATGGCAAGCCAGTGATCATTGAACGTCATCGTCACCGTTATGAAGTGAATAATAATATTCTGCCGCAATTAGAAGAGGCCGGTTTGATTGTTTCTGGTCGTTCAGCAGATAACTCATTAGTTGAAGTCGTTGAAGCACCGGATCATCCATGGTTTGTTGCCTGTCAGTTCCATCCGGAATTTACTTCAACGCCGCGAGACGGTCATGGTTTGTTTGAAGGTTTCATTTCTGCCGCATTCACAAATAAGTCTTCGTAAATAGAAGGGTATATAGATGAGTCAAAAAGTCATACAGGTCGGTGATGTAAAAATTTCTAATGATTTGCCATTTGTTTTGTTCGGCGGCATGAATGTATTAGAGTCCCGGGATCTTGCGATGCAGATTGCCGAGAAATATGTCGAGGTAACGACCAAGCTTGATATTCCTTATGTATTTAAAGCGTCTTTCGACAAAGCGAATCGCTCCTCTATTAACTCTTTTCGAGGCCCCGGCTTGGAAGAAGGCTTGCGTATTTTTGAAGAGGTAAAGAAAACCTTTAATGTGCCGGTCATTACCGATGTGCACGAGCCTGAGCAAGCAGCTCCGGTTGCTGAAGTTTGTGACATTATCCAATTGCCAGCTTTCTTGTCCCGTCAGACAGACCTGGTGGCAGCGATGGCCAAGACAAATGCCGTTATTAATATCAAGAAAGCCCAGTTCCTTGCGCCTCAGGAAATGAAACATATTTTGACCAAGTGTGAAGAGGCCGGCAATGACCAGTTAATTCTCTGCGAGCGTGGTAGCAGTTTTGGTTACAATAACCTGGTTGTCGATATGTTGGCATTTGGTGTAATGAAGAGCTTTGAGTACCCGGTTTTCTTTGACGTGACGCATTCTTTGCAGCAGCCCGGTGGTCGTGCAGATTCTGCTGGTGGTCGACGTGAAGCTGTAACTGACTTAGCGCTTGCGGGTATGTCGCAGGGTATTGCTGGTTTGTTTTTAGAAGCTCATCCTGACCCTGAAAATGCTAAGTGTGATGGCCCGTGTGCTTTAAGGTTGTCGCAGCTTGAACCCTTCCTTGCTAGAGTTAAGGCAATCGATGAGCTAGTTAAGCAATTTAAGCCTTTAGATACGGCTTAAAATATAGCGTTTATGATTTTGAATTTTGGCGTTGTTGAAGGAAAGACAGGGCCTGAAGTTATTATTTTTGGAGAAGTGTAATGACAACGATTATTGATATCAAAGGCCGTGAGGTCATGGATTCTCGTGGTAACCCTACTGTTGAAGCGGATGTGATTCTAGAGTCTGGTGTGGTGGGTACAGCTTGCGCTCCTTCTGGTGCGTCAACAGGCTCTCGTGAAGCCTTGGAGCTTAGAGACGGTGATAAGAGTCGTTATTTAGGTAAAGGTGTTTTAAAGGCTGTTGCCGGCATTAATGAAGAGATCAAGGCTGCGTTATTAGGTAAGGATGTTACCGATCAACGAGCTTTAGACCAAATTATGTTGGATCTGGACGGTACTGAGAATAAAGCTAAGCTGGGTGCTAATGCAATTTTGGCGGTTTCTTTGGCAGCAGCGAAAGCAGCAGCACAAGAAAAAGGCGTTGAGCTTTATGAGCATATTGCTGATCTAAACGGTACTTCTGGTCAGTACTCTATGCCTGTGCCAATGATGAATATCATCAATGGTGGTGAGCACGCAGACAACAATGTTGATATCCAAGAGTTTATGGTTCAGCCAGTTTCTGCTCCTACTTTTGCCGAAGCACTGCGTGCGGGCGCTGAAATATTCCATGGTTTGAAGAAGGTATTAAGTGAGCAAGGTCTAAATACCGCTGTGGGTGATGAGGGCGGTTTTGCGCCTGACTTGGCTTCTAATGCCGATGCATTGGCGGCAATCAAGGTTGCTGTAGCGAATGCAGGATACGAGCTAGGTAAAGACATTACGCTAGCCTTAGACTGTGCATCAACTGAGTTCTATGTTGATGGTAAATACGACATGAAAGGCGAAGGTAAGGCTTTCAGCCCTGAGCAGTTCTCTGATTATTTGGCTGAGCTTTGCGACCAGTATCCAATCGTTTCTATTGAAGACGGTCAGGACGAGTCGGATTGGGATGGGTGGAAGTATCAAACTGAAAAGTTGGGCGACAAAGTTCAATTGGTTGGTGATGACTTGTTTGTGACCAATACCAAGATTCTTTCTGAAGGTATCGAAAAAGATATTGCTAACTCGATTCTGATTAAATTCAACCAGATTGGTAGCCTGAGCGAAACCTTAGATGCGATTAAGATGGCTAAAGATGCAGGCTATACCGCAGTTATCTCACATCGTTCTGGTGAAACAGAAGACACAACAATTGCTGATTTGGCGGTTGGTACCTGTGCCGGCCAAATAAAGACTGGTTCACTTTGTCGTTCTGATCGTGTTGCTAAGTATAACCGCTTATTGAGAATTGAAGAGCAGTTGGGAAGCAAGGCGCCTTATAAGGGTAGAAGTGAGATCAAAGGACAGTAATTTCTGGCCTTGATTGAATGAAAAGCACTGTGCGTTGAACGTTCAGTGCTTTTTTGTCTTTAGGCAAAACAAGCCTTATCTTAAATTATGCTAATCTTCAGAATTCTTTTCGCTAAAAGCCAATTTCTGAACTAGAGTAAATTTATTCCAATATATGTTTGTTTATCCGTTTTTATGTAGCGGGGCTTTCTTGTCTCTACGCTGTGGTAGCGGGAAGAAATATCGTTTTTGCTTGTCTATGTGTCTTGTCAGCGTATGGCAATCTTTAAGTAATAATGTGACTAGTGTGAAGTTAAAGGTGTAGTGAAGTTGTCCTTATGAAAGTGCTCTGGAGTATAATGGTCATTGTTATTCTTGGTTTGCAGTACCGCTTGTGGTTTGGCAGTGGTAGCTTTGCAGAAGTTTCGCATTTGCGCGAAAAAGTGGCTTTGCAGCAGGCGGCGAATGACACCTTAAGTGAGCGCAATGCTCAGCTGAATGCTGAGGTGCTAGACCTTAAAAATGGCTATGATGCGATTGAAGAACGTGCTCGTTTCAGTTTGGGCATGATAGGGCGAGACGAAACCTTTTACATGGTAGTGGCTTCGAAACTATAATGGCCCATTGCAAGCGCCTGCCATGACCAAGAGCGGGTCATAGGTTTTTATTTATCACTTTGTGCCCCAACTATGTCGGTTTCAAGCCCCAGTCCTTCGTTTACCTCCTCACCCCTCTCAGGCTTAGACTCTGCTAAGCAAGCACTACCTCGGTTTTGGGTCATTATTCCGGCAGCGGGTGTTGGCAGCAGAATGCAAAGTGACATCCCTAAACAATATCTTCAGCTTGGTTCAAGCAGTGTTCTTTATCTGAGTGCCAAAGCCTTCCTTGACCACCCTCGCTTTACTCAGGTGCATATAGGTATTTCCGAGGCTGATGACTATTTTGATAGCGATAGTTTGGCTCAAGATGCTCGAGTGATTCAGTATAAGGGTGGTAGTGAACGCTTCAATACTGTTTTAAATGGTCTTGATGCTTTGGTAGGTATTGCCGATGAGCAAGATTGGGTGTGGGTGCATGACGCTGCGCGGCCCTGTTTAAGTCGAGAAGATATAGATAACTTGATTGAACATGTTGACGCCTGGGACGGTTCAGAGGGCGGTGCTATTCTGGCGTCTCGCGTTGTTGATACGATTAAGGTATCACAAGATGGAAGGGCGATTGAGGGTACTTCGGATCGGGACAAACTTTGGCGAGCATTTACACCACAAGTCTTTCGTTTTGCCGAGCTGCGCCATGCCCTAAGTGAATGTCAGCGGCTTGGGCTGACGGTGACCGATGAGTCGTCAGCAATAGAGCATATGGGTGGGGCGCCCTGCCTAGTTGAAGGCTCAGATGACAATATCAAAATTACGCGGCCGCACGATTTACGTTTGGCTGCAGATACCTTGGCTGCGCGGACGCAGCTGGGACGAGGTGAAAAAATGAATAGCTTTCCGAGAATCGGGAACGGTTATGACGTGCACGCATTTTGCGAGGGTGAAGAAATTATCCTGGGAGGCGTCAAAATTCCCCATCACAAATCTTTTATTGCGCATTCCGACGGGGATGTGCTGATTCACGCGATTATGGATGCAATGTTAGGTGCTTTGGCCTTAGGTGATATCGGTAAGCACTTTCCTGATACTGATGAAAAGTGGAAAGGGGCAAATAGTCGAGAACTGTTGTCTGCAGTAAACCACTTGATTTCAGAAAAAGGTTTTGTAGTTTCCAATATCGATAGCGTTATTATTGCTCAAGCTCCTAAGATGGCGCCGCATATAGGAAAGATGCAGGAAAATATTGCTCAGGACTTACAGGTTTCTCCTGAGCTGGTGAGTGTTAAAGCAACGACTACAGAGCGCCTTGGTTTTGCAGGGCGTGAGGAAGGAGTTGCTTGTCAGGCAAGTGTATTGTTAGTGCCTAAACCTAGCTGCGAAAGTGAAAGGAGAAGCGTGTGAGTGAAGTAAGGTCATTACCAGAATCACAGTTCAATCTGGTTTTTCCATGTATCGCTGACTTACCGCGGCCTGCCGGTGTCATTAAGACAAAAGAAGAAGACTTCTTTGTTGAAGAGGTCATGAATCCTGAGCTAAGTGGTGAGGGGGAGCACGTTTGGTTATGGCTGGAAAAAAATGGTCAGAATACTGAGTATGTGGCGGGTCAGTTAGCGCGTTTCTCCCACGTCAAAAAAGTGGATGTCGGGCTGTCAGGTTTAAAGGATCGTTGGGCGCTTACCCGGCAATGGTTTAGTGTTTATTTAGGGAATAAGCCTGAGCCTAATTGGAACGAATTTGAATGTGAAGGCGTAAAAGTACTCAGTTATCAACGGCATAATAAGAAGTTAAGACGCGGCGAGCATAGTGCCAACTTCTTTAGGTTGGTGGTGAGAAATATTGACAATATGGCTAATGTGGAAGCTCTTTTGCTACAAGTCAGAGATAAAGGTTTTCCAAATTACTTCGGTCCTCAACGATTCGGCTTTGACGGTGCGAATCTGGATCGTGGCGTACAATATTTTGAAGGTAAGATTAAAGCATCTAAAAGCCAGCGTTCTTTCTATTTATCGGCAGCTCGTTCGTACTTATACAACTTGAATCTAGCAAGCTTGATAGAAAGTGGGGATGACTTGAGCGCTGATCTAAGCGGCCCACTATACGGAGACGAAACGCCAGGAAGTAACGAACTGACTGAGCCAGAGAAAGAAATTCTAGAGGCGCACCCTGCCTTTAAAAAAGGAATACATCAAAATCGATTGCGTTTAGAGCGGAGGCCATACCTTGTTGTCCCTGAGGCGATGTCTTGGTCAATGGGAGAGGCTGAGCTTGAACTAGAGTTTCAATTACCTACGGGAGTCTTTGCTACTTCATTGCTTGCCGAAGTGTTTAACTTGTCTCAAGGCTTGGGAGAGGGTAATCAAGGCATGCGGAGCACACGATGAGTTTACTGATATCCAATGATGACGGTATTAATGCTGAAGGTATACAGGTACTCTCGGAGGTTCTATCTTCCAAGTTCGAGGTGAAGGTGGTTGCACCGGATCGTGATCATAGTGGCGCAAGCAGTTCACTGACTTTGAGTCGCCCTTTGCGTGTAATGGAAACTGCAAATGGCCATTACTGTATTGATGGTACGCCGACCGATAGTGTTCACCTAGGGGTCTCATCACTTTTTGATCTTGACTTTGAGCGTGTGGTCTCAGGTATTAACTCTCATGAAAACCTTGGCGATGACGTGTTATATTCGGGGACAGTCGCTGCAGCGATTGAAGGGCGGTTTTTAAAGCAGCCCGCTATCGCTGTTTCCCTAGTGAACCAGGGTCAGTTTCATTATCAAACTGCAGCAAAAGTGGTACTCGATTTATTGGTTCGCTCTAAAGATTTGGAAGTGCCTGAAAGAACCATTTTGAATGTCAATGTGCCGGATGTGCCTTATGAGCAGCTTAAGGGAATTAAAGTCACGCGTTTGGGGCATCGGGCAAAAGGGCTTCCCCCAGAGGAAGTGTCAGACCCACGAGGTCGACAGCGATATTGGATATCGCTTGCAGGCGAGGGAGACGATGCCGGAGAAGGTACAGATTTTGACGCGGTAAAGAACGGTTATGTTTCAGTAACGCCGCTTCAAGTTGATATGACTCGTCATGAGCTGATATCACAAGTAAAAGATTGTTTAGAGGATTGAATATCGTGAGTCAGACACTTGATCTCGAAGGAATAGGAATGACCTCGCGCCGTACCCGGATGCGACTCATTCAGCGGCTCAGGGATGAGGGGATTACCAACGAGGATGTATTGGCAGTCATGCTGGATACGCCGCGGCATATATTCCTCGATGAGGCGCTATCTCATCGGGCTTATGAAGATACAGCTTTACCGATTGGGCACAACCAAACTATTTCCCAACCTTATATTGTTGCGAGAATGACTGAGTTGTTGCTGCAAACGGCGCCGCGTAGAGTTCTTGAACTTGGCACCGGCTCTGGGTATCAGGCGGCGGTCTTGGCTCAGTTGGTGGGTGAGGTCTATAGTGTTGAGAGAATTAATCCTCTGTTAGAAAAAGCGGTTCAACGCTTTAAGCTGCTAGGCTTGAATAATATCAGTACTCGTCATGCCGATGGCGGGATAGGCTGGCCGGAGCGTGGTTTGTATGACGCAGTGATTATGACGGCGGCGCCCACAGAAATTCCATTGGAGCTGGTTCGTCAGTTAAAAGAGGGCGGGCGGATGATTTTGCCTTTGGGAGATGCTCAACAAAGCTTAACTATTGTCACAAGAAAAGGCTCAAGTTATGAACAAAAGATAATTGAGCCTGCGATGTTCGTACCCTTTCTTCCAGGAACGATTCGCTAATAAATTTAAGATACAAAACGGCACCATAAAGAGGTAGATGTGAAAATAGATGGATGGGTTTTTATAAAGGGAGTGTTGATGGGTGCCGCTGATATTGTGCCGGGTGTTAGTGGTGGCACTATTGCTTTTATTACGGGTATTTATGAGCGCCTGCTACAAGCCTTAAATTCAATTCTTCCTACTTTGTTACTAGCATTAAAAAATAGAAGCTTAAAAGGAGTCTGGGAAAAGGCAGACGCCAGTTTTCTTCTTACTCTGTTTGTTGGCATTGTGACAAGCGCAATATCCTTGGCGAAGGTGATTACTTTTCTGCTGGCTAACTTTCCTATTCCTCTTTGGGCCGGCTTTTTTGGTCTCATCTTGGCGTCTGTATACATAGTGGGTCGTGAAGTAAGGGAGTGGAGCGTTGGCTTGGTTATCGCAATGCTATTGGGAGCCGTATTTGCCTGGGGCTTAACCTCAATGTCTCCAGCGAGTATTGATCAAACACTCTTTAACGCCTTTCTATCGGGTGTGCTTGCGATTTGCGCTATGGTGCTACCAGGTATCTCCGGAAGCTTTATCTTACTGATTCTGGGCACCTATGCTTATATTCTTGGGGCGGTGAAGGACTTTGATCTCGCCGTATTAAGTGTCTTTGTGCTGGGGTGTGGTATTGGTATTTTGTCCATTGCCAAACTACTTGTTTGGACATTTTCACGTTATAGAAAACTGACTTTGGCTGTTTTAACAGGCTTTATGATTGGTGCCTTGAACAAGGTTTGGCCTTGGAAGCAGGTTTTAAGCTATCGCGAAAACCGTCATGGTGAATTAGTACCTTTGTTAGAGGCTAATATTTCTCCGGATAAGTATGTAGCCTTAACGCAAGAGTCTTCCTATCTAGTGCTTGCAGTGATTTGTGCCATTGGTTCAGCTTTAATTGTATTGCTGCTTTCCCGCTTGGGCGCAAATAATGAGAAAGAGAACACAAAAAGTGTGTGATCTGTTTTAATAAGAGTGTTTCTTAGGGTAACACTGGTGTATTTTGCGGTAACGTTTAATTTGCTTATATTCTGAGCGAATAAGATAGAAGATGAATGACTTAGCTAAGTAACTTAATATTCTTCATTAAGTTAAAGAAGTAAAAAGAATTAAATAAAAAAATATTATAGCTATATGTTATGGAGAGGTT
>NZ_LWGG01000080.1:0-1423 GCF_001635365.1 Oleiphilus sp. HI0128
AGACCGTGAATTGCACGGCCAGTGCATGATCACACCTGAAGCTCAGCAAGAAATCGTTGAACTAGGTAAAAAGCACCCTAACGCTAAAGTGATGCTAATCGCTGAGAAAGGCACTATGGGTGTTGGTTCTTCACGTATGTCTGGTGTTAACAACGTTGCACTTTGGGCAGGTGAAAAGACTTCTCCATACATCCCGTTTATCAACAACCGTCCTGTTGTTGCTGGTACTAACGGTATCGCACCGATCTTCCTAACAACTGTTGGTGTAACTGGCGGCATTGGTCTTGACCTTAAAAACTGGGTTAAGAAAACTGATGCAAATGGAGATGTTGTTAAAGACGAAAATGGCGACCCGGTACTAGAAGAAGCATATTCTGTTGCAACAGGCACTGTTCTAACTATCGATACGAAAGCTAAGAAGCTTTACAACGGTAGCGAAGAATTATCTGACGTATCTGACGCTTTCACGCCTCAGAAAGTTGAATTCATGAAAGCTGGCGGTTCTTACGCGGTAACCTTCGGTAAGAAAATCCAAACTTTCGCAGCTGAAACACTAGGTGTTGATGCTCCTGAAGTTTACGCAGCGTCTAAAGAAATCTCTAACGAAGGCCAAGGCCTGACAGCTGTTGAAAAAATCTTCAACCGTAATGCTGTAGGTGTTAAGTCTGCAACACCTCTACACACAGGTTCTGACGTTCGCGTTAAAGTGAACATCGTAGGTTCTCAGGATACAACTGGCCCTATGACTTGCCAGGAACTAGAAGCAATGGCTGCTTCGACTATTTCTCCAAGTGTTGATGGTGCTTTCCAATCGGGTTGTCACACAGCTTCTGTATGGGACAACAAAGCGAAGGCTAACACGCCTAAGCTAATGGCATTCATGAACGCATTCGGCGTAATCACTGCACGTGATCCGAAAGGCGTTTACCACTCAATGACTGACGTAATTCACAAAGTATTGAACGACATCACAGTTGATGACCGTGCAATCATCATTGGTGGTGACTCTCACACTCGTATGTCTAAGGGCGTAGCGTTTGGTGCTGACTCTGGTACGGTTGCAATCGCACTTGCTACTGGCGAATGTGCAATGCCAATCCCTGAGTCTGTAAAAGTTACCTTTAAAGGCAACATGAAGTCTCACATGGACTTCCGTGACATCGTACACGCCACTCAAGCTCAAATGCTTAACAAGTTTGGCGAAAACGTTTTCCAGGGCCGCGTAATCGAAGTACAAATCGGTACTCTACTGGCTGACCAAGCGTTCACCTTCACTGACTGGACTGCAGAAATGAAAGCGAAAGCTTCTATCTGTATCTCTACTGACGAAACACTAATCAGCTCTCTAGAGTTAGCTAAGTCTCGTATCCAGATCATGATCGACAAGGGCATGGAAAACGAAGCGGGCATGCTTCAAGGTCTT
>NZ_LWGG01000081.1:0-781 GCF_001635365.1 Oleiphilus sp. HI0128
GCGTACGAAGTGTAAAGTCACCCGCTGTCACTTCCAAAGACGAACTCAAAAATTCGGCATTATTCATCTGACAGGCCACAAAGTTACGCCAAATCAAGTCGTACAGTCTCTCAGCGTCCTTCTCAAGGCTTTTTATGCCTGAGGTAAGCACCGTTACGTCAGATGGACGAATCGCCTCGTGAGCTTCCTGAGCTCCCTCTTTACTACTATATAGTCTCGGCGCATCAGGCACATACTTACTACCCATGTTCTCAGCGATATAATCTCTACATGCGTTGACAGCATCTTCACTCAAGTTCGTCGAATCAGTACGCATGTAGGTGATATAGCCCGCTTCATAAAGACGCTGAGCTAACATCATGGTTTTCTTTACACTAAAACCTAATCGAGTACTGGCTGCTTGCTGCAAAGTAGAAGTAATAAACGGAGCATTAGGCTTGGAGCTTGTCGGTTTGTCTTCTCGTTTGGAAACTGCAAACGCGGCTTTATTCAATGCCTCTTGGTGAGCTTTGATTTGATCAGCATTTACCGGACGGAAAGCGCTACCTTGATAGCGACTGACCTGAAAGCGTGTATCACCTTTTTTACCAGCACAGAGGTCAGCAAACATTTCCCAATATTCTTCTGGGACAAACGCTCGAATTTCTTTCTCACGCTCAACAATCAGGCGTACAGCAACAGACTGTACACGACCGGCTGAAAGNCCTCGTGCCACCTTCGCCCAAAGCAAAGGTGAAACCATAAAGCCAACCACCCGATCCAGAAAACGGCGGGCTTGTTG
>NZ_LWGG01000082.1:0-818 GCF_001635365.1 Oleiphilus sp. HI0128
GGTGTAAGAATGGATACGCCGAATAGGCTCAAGGAGATATTGGCTAACCCGTTATCGGTAATTTAATAAAGCTGCGTGCTCAAAGTCAAAAATCTGCGACAGCCTTAAATCAGGACAATGAGGCCATATTGATAATGGCCTATTAGGTGTGCCTGTGGCACTTTAACGGCCAAGCCGACCATGTCTGTTAAAAACAGGCTACGATTGAAAACTTCATACCCCTAGCCAGACATTGCTTACTTATACCTAGCTTTCCTCGCGATAGCATTCGCAGTGCTTTGATAAGGCGAAAACTCTTCAACATGGGTTTTGTTCTCTTTAAATTTTCCATGCTTGGCGACAGCTCGGTCCGGGTAGACTCTTCGGTGAGCCGGGTATTCCATGCTGAGTCGAGAGTATTGGGGTTGTGCTTGTTTAGATAGCATCCATTCTAAAAAATCTTGCGCGAGTTCTTTATTGTCGGAATCGGCTACGACGCCTGCGCCGGTGATGTCGATATGCACACCGCCGTCTTTCTGTTCAGGCCAGAAGAGTTCTATTTTAGAATTCGGGTGAGTCAAAAGGTGACGAGGCAAGTAATAGGAGTAGGCGATTGTTAGCTCACAAGCTCCTGTTTCCAGTGCAGTGAATAATTCCAAGTCGTCCGACATAGGTGAATGGACGAGATTGCTTACCCAGCCTTTCATTATCGTCTGCATTTTTGCTTCGCCATAACGGTGGCTTAGGTCTGCTAGCAGTGATTGGGAATACTCAGTTCTTGATGAGCGTAAACACAGCTTGCCTTTCCATTTACTATCGGCGAGAGCGGCGTAGGTGTT
>NZ_LWGG01000083.1:0-448 GCF_001635365.1 Oleiphilus sp. HI0128
CTAATGACTCGCTGAAGCCGGTAGTCGATTTATTGATTCATAAATGTAGGTTTCGAAAAATAGATCATTCGTAAAATAGTTGTTCCGGTCTCCGGTTTTGGCCTAGTCTTTTGATTACGAATTGTTATGTTCTGTTTTGTATCTAGCTTGTGTACTAACGGGGAACCACTGAACGAGAGAGCAACTTACCTACACCTAAAAAATTATTGTTTTTTACGATACTTTAGCTTCGTGGTTTTGAATAACTCTTTCTTATTCTTCTCATTATCTATTTGGTCACCGATAGAGGGCGAGTCAATCTCTTTCAGGCCCGAAATATAAGACTTATCTTTGCTATTTGGCTTATATCCTACGATATCTCGATTATAAATATCCGGCTTCTCTTGCTGTAGCTCCTTATACCTCCTCCAGATTCTTTGTTTAAATTTTCTAGAGCCCGACAGTTTTA
>NZ_LWGG01000084.1:0-760 GCF_001635365.1 Oleiphilus sp. HI0128
CCTCTGCAACCGAGTCGACCAGAATACCAATAACCTGCCCATCAATTTCAAGAACAACGATACGAGAATGGTCAGTTACATCGGCACTAGGTAAACCAAATCGAGCCCGTGTATCGATAACCGTTACTACATTACCGCGCAGATTGATAATACCCAACACATAGTTAGGTGCGCCTGGCACGGGGGCAATTTCAGTATAACGTAATACTTCCTGAATCTGCATTACGTTAATACCATACGTCTCGTCTGCTAAGCGAAAAGTGACGTTTTGCAGAATCGGATCTTCAGCAGCATGGCTACTGTGCCCAGTGTTTGATGTCATTAGTTGACCCCTTACCTATTTCCTAAAAGACAATAATTCGCGCCAAGTTTTCAAAGCTTTACTCTCTCACGTCAAAAACTTAACAGATCATCTTCTAAATATAGAGCATCGCACAATCTATGCCAGAAAATAGTGACACAATTATCAAGAAATTGAGCTTCCATTGCCAGAAGCTTTCTCTTCTAGCATCAAGCTCATTACGTCTGCGTCGAGTAAAGCACACATATGCCCTATCACCGTACCAGATAACCACGCTCGACTCGTACGCTCACTGCGCCATTTAACCATATCAGGTTCAAGCTGAATGGATTCGTGAACTGAGTCGCAAGCTAAGCCCCAATTATTTCCACCCAGTCTAATAATGAACTGATATCCGGCCCGAGCATCCTCGCTCCAACGGTCCGGCATGACCCATTGAGCTGTATCGACTACTCTGAC
>NZ_LWGG01000085.1:0-1302 GCF_001635365.1 Oleiphilus sp. HI0128
GGATGATAAGTGGTCAGTACTGGATACTCAAAAGTATGGGGGTTAAGGCGGAATTCCGTTCTAAGTTGGCCCCTTATCTGCAAGGCTGATTAAGCTATGCTTCACTGAGTATTTGTTTAGCAATAATAATGCGCTGTATTTCACTGGAACCTTCGTAGATTGTTGTTACGCGTGCATCACGAGTAAGACGCTCTATAGGATAATCTTTAATATAGCCATTGCCTCCTAACAACTGCAGTGCTGTATAACAAGCTTTGTTGGCGGCTTCTGTTGAAAATAGCTTGGCCATTGATGCCTGTTTTGAAAACGGCGCGCCAGAATCTTTTGTGTAGGCCGCGCTCATAAGGAGCAAACGTGCAGCTTCTAGTTCTGTGTAGGTGTCCGCTAACATCCACTGGATACCTTGAAAGTTCGCGATTGCCTTGCCAAATTGCTCACGTTCTTTTGTGTATATCGTTGCATAGTCGATGGCTGCCTGAGCAATACCAAGTGCTAATGAGCCGACGCCTATTCTGCCGCCGGCCAGTTCGCCAACGGCGACACGATAGCCTTTGTTTAGATCACCCAAAAGTGCACTGTCATCAATGTTGCAGTTATCGAAACTAAGCTGACAAGTAGAAGAGGCTTTTTGTCCCATCTTTTGTTCGGGTTTTCCTATTATTAGGCCGGGAGTCCCCGCCTCGACAAGGAAACAAGAAATGCCTTTTCCTTTTGCCGCACTCTTATCCGTCAGAGCCCAGACAACAAATACGCCAGCATATTCTGCGCTGGTAATGAATTGCTTGCTGCCATTTAGCGCCCAGCCCGAAGCTGTTTTAGTAGCGGAACATTTCATTGATGAAGGGTCCGAACCGGCCTGAGACTCAGTCAAGCAGAATGCTCCGGCAGAATATTCACCAGAGCAAAGTTTTGGTAGATAAGAATGTTTCTGTTGTGTGCTGCCAACAGCCTGGATAACCTCAGCAACCATGTTTGTTACCGATGTTGTAACTGCTGTCGAAGCGCAAGCCTTGGCTATTTCAGTGATGGCCAAACTAAAGGAAACGGTACCGGCATTGGTACCGCCGTATTCACTCGAGATATTGAGCCCCATAAAACCGAGCTCAGCCAGTTTCTTTAGATTCTTAACAAAGGTTTCCTGTGCCTCCCCCATATCAAGCTTATCGGCGATAGGCATCAGTTCAGAGCTGGCAAATTTACGTGCCATACTCTGAATCATAATTTGCTCCTCGTTCAGTGATAAGTCCATATGGGTTCCTCTTTTAGTGAGTTAGTGTTTGTATAATAGCGGACTATTTAGCA
>NZ_LWGG01000086.1:0-623 GCF_001635365.1 Oleiphilus sp. HI0128
GCTCATGCTGCCGACCTTGCAAAAGGCCACCCTGGTGCACAGATTCACGATAATGCTATGTCAAAGGCTCGTTTTGAGTTTAGATGGGAAGATCAATTTAACCTTGCGCTAGATCCTTATACTGCTCGTGCTTATCATGATGAAACATTACCTAAGGACTCTGCTAAAGTTGCACATTTCTGTTCAATGTGTGGCCCTAAGTTTTGTTCAATGAAAATATCTCAGGAAGTTCGTGATTACGCAGCAGAAAAGGATGCGAACGAAGGTATGAGTGAGATGTCGGAGAAATTTAAACAGGAAGGTAGTGAAATCTACCATGAAGTTTAAGTTTAATTGAGTGTTATTAGCCAAGGGCGTCTAGGTCTATGAATCTAAGTGATGTTGATCTAAATTTGCTGGTTCACCTAGATGTACTTTTGCGTGAGCAAAACGTCACCAAGGCTGCAAACCATCTTGGTATTACGCAGCCTGCGATGAGTAATGGTTTGAAGCGTTTGCGCTTGCTGTTCGAAGATCCATTGCTTGTTCGTACCAGTGACGGTATGGCGCCTACTGAGTTGGCGCTCAGCCTTAAGCCTGCGGTGAGAGAGATATTATTCAATATCGATCGTGTAGTTCACCCG
>NZ_LWGG01000087.1:0-905 GCF_001635365.1 Oleiphilus sp. HI0128
CGAGCCGATAATAACACCTTGGTAATCACATCATGTGATGTGTGCAAGTCCCCCGGTTTATCTGGATGGGAAAGCCTAATTTGCATATAGTGATCACCCCCTTGAACTTTCGGGTTCAAGGCCCTATCTGGCAGCGGCATTTTGGGCGCACCAAAATCAACACTCACAACAGAGCGTTGCTTTTGTTTAAACCTATCCAGCTCTATCTTATTGACGATACAGCCCAAAAATGAGTCTTTCTCAAACCTCCCCCGCCACCTTAATTCAAGAAAAAAAGCAGCTTCGTAGAGAGCTCCGCCAACAACGCCGCCAGCTCACCAAGCTTCAACAAAGAACAGCTTCAACGCATTTACTCAAAAATCTGAAACGCTTTGGTTTACTACTGAGGGGCAAACATATTGCTTTGTACTTAGGCAACGACGGTGAAATCTGCCCTCGATCACTGCTCACACTAATACAGAAATGGGGAAAGACAGCATACTTGCCCGTCATCCACCCCTTAAAACCACAACAGATGATTTTTTGCCAAGTCTCTGCATCAAGCCCTTATATCAAGAACCGTTTCGGTATTGAGGAACCTGACTTTAAACGCTGCAAACAATTCAATGCTAAACAACTGTCAACAGTGTTAATGCCACTGGTAGCATTTGATAGCGAAGGAAACAGAATGGGAATGGGAGGCGGCTTCTATGATCGCACTTTTGACTATAAGCGACGGCTTCCTCAGTGCAAGCCTCGCTTGATTGGATTAGCACATGAGCTGCAGAAGATGGACGCGCTTCCGGTCAATGACTGGGATGTCAGCTTAGATGCGATCGTCACCGATCAAGGTATCTATGCAAAAAAATAAGCCTATGCAGAATCAAACGAGCAAAAAAGCCGAGTAATTCTTTATGAATAGAGAG
>NZ_LWGG01000088.1:0-730 GCF_001635365.1 Oleiphilus sp. HI0128
AATATTACGCGCTAGCTTTAAAGCCGCTTCAACTGCGTTGGTACCAGTCGGACCAGTAAACTGCATAACATAATCGAGATCCCGAGGCTTTAGAATCTTCTCATTAAAAGCCTCTAGAAATTCACCTTTCGCCTTGGTATGCATATCCAGGCCATGCGTAATACCATCATTCTCAATGTAGTCCATTAAGAGAGGCTTAAATAGCGGATTGTTATGCCCGTAGTTAATTGTTCCCGCACCCGCCAGAAAGTCTAGATACTCATTTTCCTCCTCATCGTAGAGGTGTTCCATCTTAGCGCGATTAAAAACACGAGGGAAAGAACGAGCATAGCTCTGAACTTCAGATTCAATTTCATCAAATATTTTCATTAGCATCCTCCATAGGATGTTTGGTGCGAGTCTTATTTAGTGTGCGAGGTTAGGAACTAAATGGACCGATTCGGACCAGAAATTCCGTGTCATGCAAGCCAGCAAAATGCGTATCTTTGCTAAACATTTCAGATTTGGCTAAGGGAGCAGAAAAATCCTTTGCGAAGCTTTCAAATAAAGTCCATGAGGCTTTATTGTCAGCTGTAATGGTCGTTTCCAAGTGAGTGACCTGAGCGCATTCTTGCCGCGTCACAATATCTTTGAGCATTCGCTTAGCAAGACCTTGACCGCGAGCACGCTCATCAACGGCGACCTGCCAAATAAATAAAGTGTCTTGCCGGTCGGGAATGACATAGCCGGA
>NZ_LWGG01000089.1:0-950 GCF_001635365.1 Oleiphilus sp. HI0128
TGCGAAAGCTTCGTTAAGCTCCCAGAAATCGATATCTTCAATGGTAAGACCAGCACGCTTAAGTGCTTTCTTAGTTGCTGGAACTGGGCCGTAACCCATGATAGCTGGATCACAACCTGCAACAGCCATTGAAACGATACGAGCACGTGGCTTAAGGCCAAGCTCTTCTGCTTTCTCAGCTGACATCAACAACATTGCTGCTGCGCCATCTGTAAGCTGTGAAGACGTACCCGCAGTTACTGTACCGCCTTTAGGGTTGAAAGCTGGCTTCAACTTGCCTAGAGACTCTGCAGTCGTTTCTGGACGGATTGTTTCATCGTCCTCAATAAGAACTTTAAAACCGTTCTCATCATGACCTTCAACTGGAACGATTTCGTTCTTAAAACGACCTTCCAATGTAGCTTCGTGAGCTAGACGGTGTGAACGCGCGCCAAACTCATCTTGCATTTCACGTGAAATACCGTGCATTTTAGCTAACATTTCAGCCGTTAGACCCATCATGTTAGATGCTTTTGCAGAGTACTTACTTGCTGCTGGGTTGTGGTCGAAACCTTTAGTCATGGATACGTGACCCATGTGCTCAACACCACCCACAACAAACACGTCACCGTTACCGGTTTGGATTGCTTGTGCAGCTGTGTGAATTGCACTCATCGCAGAACCACACAAACGGTTAACCGTTTGAGCGCCAGCAGCGTGAGGAACTTTAGTTAACAATGAAATTTGACGAGCAACGTTAAAGCCCTGCTCCATTGTTTGGTTAACACAACCCCAGATTACGTCTTCAACGTCATTAGGGTTCAATTTTTCGTTACGATCAAAAATAGCATCAATCAGCGTAGCTGAAAGTGTCTCAGCACGTACATTGCGGAAACAGCCATTTTTAGCACGACCCATTGGGGTACGTACTGCATCGATGACGACGACATCTTTTGGATTAAGACTCATAG
>NZ_LWGG01000090.1:0-12894 GCF_001635365.1 Oleiphilus sp. HI0128
TCTGCTTGCTCCAGAGTTTCGGCAACGATTACGCCTTTGCCAGCCGCTAAACCGTCGGCTTTAACAACAATCGGGGCACCTTTTTCTTTCAAGTATGCTAAGGCAGGTTCTACTTCCGTAAAATTCTGGTAGTCGGCAGTAGGTATGTTGTGGCGAGCTAAGAAATCTTTAGTGAAAGCTTTAGAGCCTTCTAATTGAGCCGCACCTTTTGAAGGGCCAAAGCAGCGAAGGCCTTCTGCTTCAAAATGGTCAACAACGCCGTCAACTAAAGGCGCTTCTGGGCCGATAATGGTAAGTGCGACTTGATTCTCTTTGGCAAAATCAGACAGCGCTTGAAAGTTCATAACGTCAATGTCGACATTGCTTAATTTGCTGTCTGATGCGGTACCAGCATTTCCTGGTGCAACAAAAACTGTTTCGACGTCTTTATTTTGTGCAGCTTTCCAGGCAAGAGCATGTTCTCTGCCGCCGCTGCCAATGATAAGAATATTCATAGCGTAACCCGATCTAATAATAACTTAATAGCCAGGCGGCTTACGGAGTCGCCTGGAGATGGAAATGGGCGCAAGGATACCTTATTCGAGAGGAGATATAAAAAATAATTGTTCGTAAAATGGGCAAGAGTGGTTTTACGAACAACCAACTCTTATGAATGCTAAGCAGAGTTTGCAAGTTGGGCCAGCTTCTCTCTAGCTTGGTCGCGAATCGGCACAGCCTTATGTTCTTTGTTGTCCATTAATACAAAAGTATTGCTGGCATCTGCGATAATCGTGTTGCTACCTTCCAAGTAGATAGTTTGATCTATTTTACAGCTGGTATTACCTATGCGCATTACCTTGGTATGGATCTCGAGCTGATCATTGAAGAGGCATGGGTGACGATAGTTTATGTTGCTATTTACCAAGGTCAGTGTCAGATCAAGCTGTGAGAAAAACTCTATGGCATTGAAGTTTTCAAACAATACCCAGCGAGCTTCTTCGAAAAAGCGGGTATAGCCGTTGTTGTTGAGGTGGCCGTGTTGGTCGAGGTGATAGCCCCTTACTTTAATGCGTACGTAATCTGACACTGTTGTTGCTCCATTAATGATAGAAGTCCGTGGAAGCCTTCGGGCGTCCGATTAATAGGTAAAAATAGTCTAGCGTATATTATTAGGTAGTGCTAACTAGAGGCAGAAGAGTAGATGTATAGCAGGAAGAGTACCGTGCACCAAGTCTCAAACAGAGGCGGGTGCACGGTCATACAGAGCTTATTTGCTTAGTGTCGGAAGTGACGCATTCCGGTAAATACCATTACCAAACCGTGCTCATCAGCTGCATCAATGACTTCTTGATCACGCATTGAACCGCCTGGCTGGATGACACAACTAACGCCGGCATTTGCGGCATTGTCTATGCCGTCTCTGAATGGGAAGAAGGCATCTGAAGCCATCATAGAGCCTTTCACGGCAAGTCCGGCATGCTCAGCTTTGATTGCTGCGATGCGTGCTGAATTGACACGGCTCATTTGCCCGGCACCAATACCGATAGTTTGAGCGCTCTTACCGTAAACAATCGCATTGGACTTAACCATTTTAGCAACTTTCCAGGTGAATAAGAGGTCATCAATTTCTTCGTCTGTTGGCTGGCGCTTGGAGACAACAGTCAAATCTTCCTTACTGATCATGCCTAAGTCACGATCTTGCACCAGTAAGCCGCCATTGACGCGCTTATAATCGAAAGATGCTGCGCTGTCAGAAAATGCACCGCACTCTAGGAGGCGGACATTTTTCTTAGCGGCTACGGCTTCTTTCGCTTCGGCGCTAACGCTCGGAGCAATAATAACTTCAACAAACTGTCGGTCGACGATAGTTGTCGCGGTTTCCGCATCAAGCTCACGGTTAAAGGCGATGATACCGCCAAAAGCAGATTCAGGGTCCGTTGCATAAGCTTTTTCATAAGCCTCTAGAATAGAGCCGGCTTCTGATACGCCACAAGGGTTTGCGTGCTTGACGATGACACATGCAGGTTCGTCAAATAGCTTTACGGTCTCAAGTGCTGCATCGGTGTCGGCGATATTGTTGAACGAAAGCTCTTTTCCTTGAAGCTGTTTAGCGCCAGAGATTGAATCGGCTGGAGCATTCTTTTCAACATAAAACGCGCTGTTCTGGTGAGGGTTTTCACCATAGCGAAGTTCTTGAGTTTTGTTCATTTGAACGTTAAATGTTCTTGGGAACTCTTTGCTGCCACCTGGAACCAATCGGCCAAAGTAGTTGGCAATCGCGCCGTCGTAGGCAGCTGTATGTTCGTAAGCTTTAATCGCTAGGTCAAAACGTGTTTCCAAACTTGTGCAGGCATCGTTCTCACGCATTTGATCAAGAATGTTCTGGTAGTCGCTCGCATTAACAACGATATTTACGTGTGCATGGTTTTTAGCAGCAGCACGTACCATCGTTGGTCCGCCGATATCAATGTTTTCTACAGCGTCTTCTAGGCTGCAGTCTTCCTTTGCGACAGTTTGTTCAAAAGGGTAGAGGTTAACGACAACCATGTCGATAGCCTTGATCTCATGAGCTTGCATTACTTCGTCATCCTGACCTCTGCGCCCTAAAATTCCGCCGTGAACTTTAGGGTGAAGTGTTTTGACTCGACCGTCCATCATTTCGGGAAAACCGGTATAGTCAGAAACTTCGACAGCAGGAATGCTGTTAGACTGTAGTAATTTGTAGGTTCCGCCCGTTGAAAGTATTTCAACGCCCATATCGTTTAGGGCAGAGGCGAATTCAACGATGCCCGTTTTGTCTGAAACGCTGATTAGCGCTCTTTTCACCTGGACCAGATCGTTAGTATTGCTCATGTTTATTCCAAACCTGTATAAGAAAAATAAAAAACTCTGACTTAAAGTAGACCGTACTGCTTAAGCTTCTTGCGTAAGGTTCCTCTGTTTAAACCAAGTAGAACAGAAGCTTTGGTTTGATTGTTGCGCGTATATTTTAGTACTTGTTCAAGTAGAGGTGCTTCTACTTCTGAGAGAACTAGTTGATAAACATCTGTGACTGGAGCACCGTCAAGTTGTTCAAAGTAGTTGCTCAGCGTCTTCTCAACGCAATCCCTTAAAGTGGCAGCGTTTTCAATTTGAGTTTGACTGGTGTAGGTTTGTTCTTCTTGTTTGTCTGCAGCAAGCGCTTCTATAGTCATGCGGCTATTTCCCCGTTATTGATTTGATTGTTGATTTGCTTTTCGAACTCCGTGCGCACAGCCTCAAGCTGAGCTTCCGGTGTTTCAATTTTATTAAAAAATTGTCTAAATTCTTGGTGATTCGGTCTTGCCTTCAGATACCAGCCGACGTGTTTGCGAGCGATGCGATGACCCATTTTCTCACCATAGAACTGATGTAGTTCTTCTAGGTGATGAAGGATGATATCGCGAACGGTGGCCAACGGTCTTTCTTCACGCTTGGTACCGTGCTTAAGGTAGTGGTTGATATCATCAAAAATCCAAGGGCAGCCTTGTGCAGCTCGACCTATTAGCAGACCGTCAACTCCTGTTTGCTTCAATACCTGTTCTGCTTTCTCGGGCGAATCAATATCGCCGTTAGCAAGAACGGGTATGCTTATCGCCTCTTTTACTTGAGCGATGGTGTCGTATTCAGCTTGTCCTTGGTAAGCGCAAGCTCGAGTTCGGCCGTGAATGGCGAGAGCTGCAATACCGCTTTGCTCTGCCATTTTAGCGATCGTTAATGCATTTCGAGAGTTTTTATCCCAGCCAGTGCGTATTTTTAGCGTCACCGGAATGTCGACAGCCCCAACCACTGCACTTAGGATTTCCTTTACCAGGTCTTCGTCTCTCATCAGTGCAGAGCCTGCTGCTTTGTTACAAACTTTCTTGGCCGGGCAGCCCATATTGATGTCTATGATCTGTGCGCCTCGCTCCTGATTAAGCTCTGCCGCTGTTGCTAGCATTTCTGGATCGCCGCCAGCAATTTGTACAGATATAGGGTCACTCTCACCGGTATGGTCGAGACGATGCATTGACTTGCGTGTTTTCCAAAAACTTGGGTCGGCGATTACCATTTCCGAAACAGCCATAGCTGCGCCGTTGTTCCGGCATAACTGTCGAAAAGGTCTGTCTGTCACGCCAGCCATGGGCGCTAAGATCAATCGATTATCTAATTGATAGGGGCCGATTTTGAGCAAGTCGTTTCTCTGTCAGGTTCAAGGGTGGCTAATTTTGGGGGGGCTAATCATACCCTCTGAGGCAAGGGTGTAAAAGCAAAAAAGGTGGCTTTTTTTGGTTATATTTTGCTCTTATTGGTTGACAATTGATCTATGTCTTGTTCCTTGGAGCTTAGGGTTGAGGGGAGAAAAACTTTAGAGAGTAGTTAACCGCTTCTTTTCCTGGGTCAACGATTTCGAGTGAAATATGAATTGGCTGCTGACTTGGCATTTCGTGCCAGCTGGCTAGATCGCCAGACAAATACTCTTTCGCTTGGAATAAGCGTTGGGCAACGATATTTTTGTTTATGTCTGAAAAATAAAGAGCTAAGTCGGGGAACGCTTGATTGAAAGCAGCTTCATTCACTATCACGGTGTCGATTATGAGGGACTTGCGTTGAGTGGGGTGACTTCTGACAACGAGGTTGTTGCTTTTAATTTTTTCGATATCTTCAAGCTTTGGCAATGTGCAAGATAAGTGTTCACATGCTAGCTCATATAACTCAGAAACTTTAGGGTACTTGGCGAGCTTTTCATAGTGAAACCATACCGCTTGCCCTAGCAGTATTACGATGAGCGATATATTAGCGAGAATGAATAATAAACTGACAAGCCAATGTCTATTATTGGGGCTATCCTGGTCGTATTGAAATTCAATTTTCTCATACGGAGAAGTCTCAGAGAAACCGCTCCCGGGCTCTCCGAAGGCTGATTCAGTCGATGTCTCAGCTTGTGTGACTGAGGCCTGCTCTATAGCTGAAGCGGAGAATGTTGGTTCTACCTTCTGTTTACCTTGTTCATCTTGAATATCTTCGAGGATTTCCTGAGTCCAGCTTTCGTCGATGATTTCTTCACTCTCTTCAGAAACAAAGGTATCGTCAAGTTTTTTAAAGCTGGTTGAGTAAGGGTCACTGTTGTCTGCGGAATCTAGTTCCAGGAAAGAGGTGCTAAACTCATCAGAGCCATCGGCGCTGCCTGAGTAGCCGGGTTCATGCAGATCTTCTTCAGGGTTATCGGCAAATAGCTTATCTTCAGACTCTAGTAGACTATCTTCCAGGTCGATAGCTGAACTTTGTTGGTCTTCGGAGGGTTCAGGAGAAGGCTTGTTTGCTGTTTGCTTCTCAGTATCGGACAAGCTATAGGCAATTGCATCGAAGATGTTCATGCAGGCGCCGCAGCGAACTCTGCCGTTGGCAGCACTTAATTGTTCTTCAGAGACTTTAAACGAAGCCTTACAGTGCGGGCATTGTGTCAGTCGCTGATTGCTCATCGTGTGTGTTTTTCCTGAATTATTATAAGGCTATTATCAGTCTTTTTTTGTGCCGGTCAAGCATACCCAGCCATCCTCTAGCTGAGGTTTATCCATTTCAAACCATTCTTCATAGTCGTGAACTAGCGCAGCTGCCTGATGCTCAAGAATTCCAGATAGAATTAATTTTCCTTTAGGTTTAACTAAAGCGGCAATATTGCTACGTAAGTCATGCAGTGGTTGAGCAAGAATATTAGCCAGAACCAGGTCTACTTGGTCTTTAGGGCTATCTTCTGGAAGATAGACCGGGAACTGCTGAGCTTCGACCTCGTTTCTCTTGGCATTGTCTTGGGTAGCCAGCAAAGCTTGAGGGTCGTTGTCGATTCCAACCACCGATTTGGCGCCGAGTAATAATGCGGCCAAGCCCAGTATTCCGGAACCACAGCCAAAATCTACGACAGTTTTGTTGTTTAGGCCGTCATCGTTTAGCGCATAAGCATCTAGCCATTTTAAGCAAAGTGCAGTTGTGGGGTGTGTGCCAGTGCCGAAAGCCAGGCCAGGGTCGAGCATCAGGTTGACAGCGTTTGGCTCAGGAATGTCATGCCAGCTTGGGCATATCCATAAGCGGCGACCAAACTGAATGGGTTTGAAGTTATCAATCCATTTACGCGTCCAGTCTTCGTTTTCCAATATTTCAAAACGCAATTCAGGGAAGGTCTGATCTGAAAGATTGGTGAAGACACTTTCAGTGATGGCTCTAATAGCTTTTTGGTCCTCATCGGCAGAAAACAGCCCGGTGACGATCGTTTCTTCCCAAAGCGGCGTTGTGCCCCGTTCGGGCTCTAGCACTGGCTGGTCTTGAGCATCTTCGAGAGTCACTGCGCTGGCTCCCGCCGCGAGCAAGCCTTCTTCGAGAGCTTCTGCGATGGCGGGAGATATATTGGCTTTAACTTGGATCCAGTTCATAAGTCAGTGACTTCCTGATAGTCGGGAATGAAATACATTAGATGAAACTAAAGGATATTCTTTTCCAGATGATGGATATTAAATTCGAGCTCTCGAAATCCGCTATCGGAAAGTAGCTTGCGGTGAAGGTCAATATTTGTGTCAATTCCGTCTACGACTAGCTCGTCAAGTGCGTTTGTCATACGGTTCATCGCCGCATTACGGTTTTCGCTATGACAAATGATTTTGGCAACTAAAGAGTCGTAAAATGGAGGTACACGATAGCCGCTATATAAATGCGAATCGACACGGACTCCCATGCCACCGGGCGCGTGAAACTGTTTAACTAAGCCGGGGCTCGGTGCAAAGGTTTGAGCATTTTCAGCGTTAATGCGGCACTCTATCGCATGGCCTTCAAGATTTACTTCAGCTTGAGAGACTGAAAGTGGTAGGCCGCTAGCAATTCTAATTTGCTCTTTAACGATATTAATGCCTGTTATCATTTCTGTTACAGGGTGCTCTACCTGTACTCGGGTATTCATTTCGATAAAATAGAAACTGTCATCCTGGTATAAGAACTCAAATGTTCCTGCTCCGCGATAGCCGATATCTTTGCAGGCTTTTACGCAGGCGGCAAACGTGGCTTGTCGGGCTTCCTCGTTAATATTTGGTGCAGGGGCTTCTTCGATAACTTTTTGGTGTCTTCGTTGCAGTGAACAGTCACGGTCACCTAAGTGAATGACATTGCCATGGTTATCTGCAAGTACCTGGATTTCGACATGCCGGGGTGTGTCGAGAAATTTTTCAAGGTAAACGGTGTCATCGCCAAAAGCGGCTTTGGCTTCAGACTGTGTTAGCTGAATCGAGGTGAGTAGTTCAGCTTCGTCGTTAACAACTCTCATACCCCGGCCGCCACCACCTGAGGCTGCTTTGATAATAACCGGGTAGCCAATTTTGCGTGCAATAGCTTTGGTTCGATCTTGATTATTTGTGATCGGGCCGTCGGAGCCAGGAACCGTCGGTACGCCGGCTTTTGTCATGGCTTTGATGGCTGAAACTTTATTCCCCATTAAGCGAATGACACTGGCAGGGGGGCCAATGAAGGTAAAGCCGCTCTTTTCGACTTGTTCTGCGAAGTCAGCATTTTCAGCAAGAAAACCGTAGCCAGGATGAATGCCAACAGCATTGGTCACTTCAGCGGCGCTGATTATTGCAGGTATATTGAGGTAGCTCTCGACAGGGCTGTTATTACCAATACAAACTGACTCGTCTGCCAAGCGAACGTGCATAAGGTCTCTATCAACCTTGGAGTGTACGGCGACCGAAGGAATACCGATCTCTTTGCAGGCGCGTAGAATTCGTAAGGCTATTTCGCCACGATTAGCGATTAGAACTTTTTTTAACATCAGTGTTACCTGCGAGCCTTATGCAATTGTAAATAGTATCTGATCGAACTCGATAGGTTCTCCGTCACTGACTTCTATCGACTGAATAACGCCGCTTCGGTCTGCCTCGATTTGGTTCATCATTTTCATTGCTTCAATGATGCACAAGACATCGCCAGCCTTAACGCTTTGTCCAACTTCAACAAATGGGGCGGAGTCAGGTGAGGGCGCCTTGTAGAAGGTGCCGACCATAGGGGCATTGATTGTCTGGTCACTAGAGGTGCTCGCCGGTGCCGGACTTGCAGTGGATGTTTCTGTGATAGGTGCTGAAGCAGACGTTACGGGTGCTGGGGCCGCTGCTGGTGCGGCGACAACATGCTTGCGACGGTTGATGCGGATGGACTCTTCGCCTTCCTTAATCTCTAGTTCTTCTACATCTGACTCGGTGATTAATTCGATCAGCTTTTTGATTTTTCGAATATCCATAACAATTCCTGTATTAGGTTTATAGCGCCTGCAGGGCTTTGCTGAGCGCAGCATCGTAACCTAAGCTGCCCAGCCCGCAGATGACGCCTAATGCGACATCAGAGAAATAAGAATGATGGCGAAATGTTTCTCTAGCATGAACATTTGATAAATGTACTTCGATAAAAGGAATATCAATCGCTAGTAGAGCATCTCGGATTGCTACGCTCGTATGCGTAAATGCCGCAGGGTTAATAATTATAAACTGAGTATCATCTTGCTTAGCTTGATGTATGCGCTCGATAAGTTCGTGTTCAGCATTGCTTTGCAACGTGTTGAGCGCGATATTGTTATTCTTGGCGCAGGCTTTTAAGCGAGAGTTGATATCATTGAGAGTTTCTGAGCCGTAAATTTCGGGTTCGCGGGTGCCTAAAAGGTTTAGGTTTGGGCCATGAAGTACCAGTATGCTAGCCATAATCAGACGATGCTCGTAAAAACATGTGAAAGAGAAAGTTAATTCTAAGTGCCGTGAGAAATGTCTACAAGTGTAGTTTCTTTTTATGACACTTTATCTACAATATAGTGGCTAGTTTGCCCATATATTGCGTTATTTACAAGCAGGTTTTCTTACAGTTCTGTATTGTAGCAACGGACATTATTTCGTCCATTTCTCTTTGCTTCGTATAGGGCATGATCAGCCTTTTCACATAAGGATTGAGCGTTTTCGTGGTCAGCTAATGCAATGCCGCAACTAAAGGTGACATTGAATGTGCCGGTTCCGGCGGGCTGTGGTAATTCTGCAAAGCGTTCACGTATTTCGTTAAGAATAGTTTTAGCATCGCGTTCAGAAGTATTTGGCAGTACGATGGCAAACTCTTCGCCACCATAGCGACCGATGTGGTCTGTTTTACGTAGCCGCTGTTTAAGGAAAAGAGAAAGGCTTTTCAGTACGCGGTCGCCAATAGGGTGGCCGTAGTTATCATTAATCTTTTTGAAGTAGTCGATATCGAGCATTGCGAAACAGACAGGTAGTTCGCTTTCCGCTGCTTTAGCAACTTCAATTTCTAGCAAATGTAGAGTATGGGTATGATTGTAAAGCCCGGTCAGGCTATCGCGAATCATTAGTGCCAAAAGGGATCGAGCTCTTCGGCCTCGGTTTCGCAGCGTGGCGATGAGGTGTTTCGGGTCGATAGGTTTCGTTAGAAAGTCATCGCCTCCAAGACTCATCGCGTGTAGCTGTTTGTTGACGTCATCTTCTGCAGAGAGGTAAATGATAGGTACGCTGTGAAACTTGTCTTGCTGGCGTATCACTCGGGCTAGCTCCATACCGGTACAGCCTGGCATGTACATATCCATGATAATTATCTCAGGCTGGAAATCCGCCAAGGCTACCAGGATATCCATCGGCTCGGTAATGATGTGAGGAATCATGCCGGCTTTGTGCAATATATTCTCAATGTACTTTGCTTGTGCTTTAGAGTCATCGACTACCAGAATACGGTATGGGTCCTGAATGTTGGCGTGCGTATATTGCTCAAATTTTTCTATTAGCTGGCCAGGGTCGATGGCTCGATAAAAAAACTCTTCGCCGCCTGTGCGCGATGCTTTTAGCCGGGTCTGAATGTCGTCAGTGCTCTCGCTAACATAAATAACTGGAATAGTTGTCTCGTGAGACTCCTGGATTACTTGAACGGCATCGATGCCAGCAAGCTTATGCCCGCCAAAATCTACATCGGCTACGATGGTCTCTGGCTTATCCTGCTTAGCTGCGTGAACAAAATCATCAACATCACTGAAGTTGATTGAACGAAAACCAAAGAACTCCAGCTGATTAATAATGCGGTTAGCGTACTCGGTGTTGTTTAGCGCGAGGTAAATCGGAGTGCGTAAAAAAGTACGTGGATTCGAGTGCGAGGTGTCGCTTCGCCCCCCTCCGGTATCACTCTTTCGCAAAGTGCACTCATTCAGCTCCTGAATAAAGGACTCAATTTTTTGTTGGCTGTCTAACGAAAGCGGGGCTTCAGGGTTAACATTGCTCAGTAGCTGGTTAATTTTTCGTGCCGAAGTCTCCTGGCGAGACATCTCAAAGCGGGTTGCAAAACGCTCTAGTTTTTCACTCGCATCATTTAAATCTTGAGTGCGATCCAGGTCTTCCCAAGAGGAGAGTTTGCACTTTTGATAGACATCTAATACAACTCTGGCTTGCGTCGTAACTCGTTTTGCAAACAGTTGTTTAAGTTTCTCTCGTTGGTTGTCCTGAGCCATTCCTTGATCCTAATGGAAGAATTCTTTTTGTAAACGCGAATCGTCTCTACATAATTTAGCATAATCCCCTGAATATGGAGGTTTTTATCGTCAAAAAATGTCAGGATGTGTAAGTTGATCTATTGTTATATGGAAGCAATGCCTACAGGCTGGCCATTATGATTTCTGTGGTGAAAGAGGTCGGGTCGTTTTTATACTTGGGCTTTGCTAATAAAAAGACACCAATGAAGATACTGATGGAGATAAAGTAAGTGAGGCCTAATCATGAGGCATAGTCATAGCCTGACAAATCAGGGTCCTAGCTTACAAAGGACACTATTTGCTTATATTAGCATTATGTTGCTGTTGTTGTTGGTTGGAAGCTTTACGCTGAATATCACCACCATGCGTGACTATTTGCAGAATCAATTGCAGTCCCATGCACAGGATGCTGCTACTTCTTTGGGCTTGTCATTATCGACGAGTATAGATGCTCAAGATCGCGTGGCGGCAGCGCGAATTGTTGACACGATATTCGACAGTGGTGACTACAGAAAAATTGTTTTTTTTGACTTGAACGGTGCCGCCATTGTCGTGCGCGCTAACTCTTTAACTGTTGATACTGTCCCTGACTGGTTTGTCTCTCTGCTTGATCTAAAGGCCCCTGCCAAAAGTGCAGAAGTTGTAGCTGGTTGGAAACAGTTGGGCACGATTGTGGTAGAGAGTCATCCTGGTTACGCCTACCTTGAATTGTGGAAAGTGATTCGTTCTGAGTCAATTTGGTTTCTAAGTATTTTGGTGCTCGGCTTATTTGCAGCGCGTTGGCTATTAGCTGGTGTGTTAAAGCCTTTAAAACAGCTTCAGTTTCATGCACAGGAAATGAGTCATCGCCATTTTGATTTTAGGGCTCCTCATCCTGTATTCCGAGAGCTTGCAGGCGTTGCCGATGCGATGAATGATATGGCCAGGCAGCTTGGCGGGGTGTTTGAAGAGCAATTAAATTTGATCGAGGACCTGCGTCAGGCATCTTTTGTTGACACACTTACCGGCCTAAGTAACCGTGAAGGTTTTGATGGGCGTTTAAAGACAGAGCTGGATTCACAGCAGCACACAGCAAAAGGAAGTCTGGTCTTAGTGCAACTTAACGACTTTGGTGCAGTTAACGAGTCATTGGGGCGAGATCGAGGCGATGCTCTGTTGACGAGTGTTGCGCAGATACTGCAAAAATATGAACAGCGTCATCAGAATGCGTTTGCTGCGAGGCGAAGTGGTGCCGATTTTAGTGTGTTTATGCCGAGTGTTATGGATGATGAAATTGATGTCCTGGTGCCAAAAATGATATCAGAAATTTGTTCACTCTCTGATATCAAGCACTTGTTGCGCGATGATAGCGTGCATATCGGTGCGGCTTGCGTAAAGGCTGATGATACTGCTCGCACTTTGTTGTCTAAAGCTGATTTAGCCTTACGCCAAGCACAGTCAGATGGTATTTCCGGCTGGCGGCGTTATGCGCATATTCAGTCGGCAGAAGAGAGTATGCGAGAGGTGCATCAGGCAAATGAGTGGCGAAATATTTTGCAAGAGGTATTGCTGAGTCGAGATGTGAAGCTTCATACTCAAACAGTTTATGATGGTGAAGGAAAGGTTATGTATCAGCAGGTCCTTTCTCGAATTGAAGTAGAAGGCGAGCTGACTGTCGCTGGGACCTTCCTGCCGATGGCTGAGCGATTCGGATTGATGGTGCCCTTTGATCAGTTGGTTGTCGAGAAGGTGGTAGAGAGCCTGGCAGATCCAGAATTTTTGATGCAGCGAACTCACAATGAGTTGGCGCAAGGTGAAGCTGATAATCACCGATACTGTATTACCTTGTCTGAAGCTGCCTTGATAGATGAGCGCTTCTTGTCCTGGTTTGATCAGCAGCTTGTTCAGAACCCCAGCTTGGCGGAAATGCTAATTGTCGAAGTTCCAGAACATATCGTGAGTTATAATGAAAATGCCTTGGTCGTTTTGAGCAATATGGCAAAAGAGCATGGCTTTAGTCTATCGGTCGAGCGCTTTGGTGTAAGCTCGGTGCCATTTTCGTATTTACAGCGAGTGGATATTCACTACATCAAAGTTGACCATAGCTTTATTCGCAACGTTCAGGGCAGTCAATCAAATCAGTTCTTCCTGCGATCAGCGATCCAGATTGCACATGGTCAGGGAATTAATGTGATTGCTGTGGGTGTCGAGTCAGAAGACGAGTGGCAGGCTTTAAAAGAGCTGGGGATTGATGGCGCAATGGGGTACCATTTGAAACGGCCACAAGCAAATGAAGTATTTGCTTCATAGCAAGTGTTTGCAATTGATAGTAGGGGATTACAGTTCTCCCAAGTCATTGAGAATTTATACACGTTAGCAGGTTATTAATGTGAAAG
>NZ_LWGG01000091.1:0-876 GCF_001635365.1 Oleiphilus sp. HI0128
AGGCCGTATTTTCTTGTGCGACAAAGAAATACGTAGCGGTCGGGTAGCTGAGTAGCGTGTGAGGCTCAAGGGTAATGTTGCGATGTTGATGCGTTTCTAGTTCATCCCAGATCTCGATAATAGAGCGAGGAAAGAGTTCCGCCCGATTAAGTGACAACACTTGAAATAAGCCTTCGTAACTGGGGCCAGTTTGTACCTTAAAATTGTTATATCTCAATATGTTGGTATCGGGCCAGTCATGCCCTTGAATGAGTGTGGCTTTTTTTAAAGCCCTTAAATCTTGGCTTTGTTTTCGTGTTGCCAACTGCTCGGGTGTTGTCAGGAACAAGCGCCAGCCAATCAAGCCTTTATAAATAGGGATTCTAATAGGCTTTACTTCTGACTCTCGTTCTTTGGAAGTCATGGTCCACATCACATCGATACCCTTGCTTTGGCTCAACTGTTTGATAGCCCGGCCTTGTGTCATAAAATACTGCGAGGGTTCTACTGTTAGAGGCACCGAATGATAACTTAGGGCTAGCTTTAATAGCTCTATTGGGTAACTGTGATGTTTGGTGAATACTTCGCCTGGCTGAGGGTAGCGAATGCTCGTTTGAGTTATCGCATTGGAAAATGAGCTGAAGAGCGAGAGCAATAAGCTGATGTAAATGAGTTTCGAAAAATTCATAATTCGCTGTTACTCCTACCAAGCAAATATTGAGACAGGTATGGCAGTTGGAAGGAATCGATTGCCATCTAAGCAAAAGCGAATTTGACACCTACTAAAAGGGCGCTATTTTTTCCTTCCCTAGCACTATACGATACCTTGAATGGCTCTGGTATTAAACTGTTCTTGTTTGATTCTAATCTAACAAAGATATTGTAAGAATAAACTCT
>NZ_LWGG01000092.1:0-737 GCF_001635365.1 Oleiphilus sp. HI0128
GGGAATGGACACCTTTTCTGTCTTGTAATTGATCCGGTGGAGCGGATCTCTCTCGGAATGGTACATGGCGGTGGCGCTAGCCATCGGTGAGGGATAAAAGTTTTGTACCTGATCCGCCCTAAATCCGTTTTCTTTTAACCATAATGCCAAGTTCATCATATCGACATCGCGCGTGCCAGGGTGAGCTGATATGAAGTAAGGAATAAGGTATTGCTTTTTTCCGGCTTCGGCAGAATATTTTTCAAATAGTTCTTTAAAGCGATGATAAGTGCCCATGCCGGGTTTCATCATTTTTGATAAAGGGCCGCTCTCAGTATGTTCCGGTGCAATTTTCAGGTAGCCGCCTACATGGTGTGTAACAAGTTCCTTTATATATTCCGGGTCTTCTACTGCTAGGTCGTAGCGTAAGCCGGAAGCAATAAGTATGCGTTTAATTCCGGGTAGTGTTCTGGCGCGTCGGTATAGATTTGTTGTGGGCGAGTGGTCAGTAATCAGATTTTTGCAAATTGAAGGATAGACGCATGACAGTCGACGACAACTTGCATGAATTTCCTCTGAGCGACAATTCTGATGGTACATGTTTGCAGTAGGTCCGCCCAGATCAGAAATGGTGCCGGTGAAACCGGGTGTCATATCCCTGATTCGCTCAATCTCATGGATAACGGAATCTTCTGATCGACTCTGTATTACTCTGCCTTCATGTTCTGTGATCGAGCAGAATGAACAGCCACCAAAAC
>NZ_LWGG01000093.1:0-959 GCF_001635365.1 Oleiphilus sp. HI0128
CATTCTGAAATCGGTAATCGTCGTGATATTAGTGATGTGGGCGATTGTACTTGGGTCGCCTATCTGGAGTGAAAAGGGTTTGCTTGACTCAGGGCGGTGTCTGATTGTTTGTCCGTGACAACCGATGGCGCAAACATCGCTACTATTCTTGTTGGCTTTCTTGAGTAAATCGTTCACGGTTTCCGCAATAGCTTCACCTAGCTCGACACTGGCTTCGCCAAGGCGGNCTATCTCATTGTCGCCTGGTAGTGACAATGACTGAAGTTTCGACTTAAGCGAGCTTGAAAATGGTGCGCTAAATGATTCAATGCCGGTGGTTTTGTTTTCAGATATTGAGGCAAGGACGGTATCGATTCCGTCCATGCTGGTGCCAGACATGACGCCTATATATAGTTTGTCTGCCATATCAGGGACTCTATCTGTACTTACTGATTAGAGGCGACTTGATAACTTTCTGAAAAGGTCTCGAGCTGTGCCAAGTGTGAGTGTGTTGCTTTCTTAAAGCGAGCAAGCTCCTTTTTAGGGATAGGGCTCGCGTGTGGCAGTTTCACCTTTAGAGAGTTTTTGTGGACACCGTTAACTCTAAATTCATAATGAAGATGGGGCCCTGTTGAACGTCCTGTGCTACCGACATAGCCAATGATTTGGCCTTGCTTAACGCGCTTGCCCGAGCGGATGCCGCGTGCGTAGCCATTCATGTGAGCATAAAGAGTGGTGATGCTTTGTCCGTGTTGGATGATGACAGTTTTACCGTAACCACCTTTTCTGGCTGCATGAATAACCTTGCCGTCACCAGTAGCTTTGATTGGCGTGCCGGTCGCCGCGGCGTAGTCAGTGCCTTTGTGCGCTCTGATTTTATGTAGAATAGGGTGCTTGCGACGCAGGTTGAAGCGTGAGGAGATGCGAGCGAAGTCGACAGGCGTTCTGATAAAGGCCTTCCGCATGCTTTTTCCGTCAGG
>NZ_LWGG01000094.1:0-615 GCF_001635365.1 Oleiphilus sp. HI0128
CTCTTACATGTACAGGATTATTGTCGGCAGCAAGGTGCAGCGCGTGTTCTGACGACGGTTTTATTGGATAAGCAACATGACAGAAAGGCGACCAAGGATCTGCTCGCTGACTATACTTGTTTAAATGTTGAGGATCGTTTTGTTTTTGGTTTTGGTATGGATTATCAAGGCTATTGGCGGAATGCGCCGGGTATTTACGCAGTTAAGGGCATGTGATGCTAAAGCCAGCCGCTCGGCGGATACCCGACTGGAAAGTGCCTAAACAATATGGTTCCTGGGTCTTTGATCAAGGTTCACTTACCAAGAGGCTTATCGAAGCATCAAATAATAACTTTAGTGTGCGTGTCACTTATCAAGGCTGGGCTGTACCAAGTCTTGAGGAGAGGCGGATACTAAAAGTGAGAGAGCGTCAGAAAGCGCTGGTCAGGGAAGTTGAGCTGCTTTGTTTCGGAGAAGTATGGGTGATAGCGCGCAGTATTATTCCGAAAACAACGCTAAGTGGTTATGAAAGACAGCTTCAGTATTTGGGAGATAAGCCTTTAGGCGCATTTCTGTTTAAATCCAGAGTTATGACGCGTAGTAAGCTTGAAAGTGTCTCCTTGGTGAAACAGTTTA
>NZ_LWGG01000095.1:0-730 GCF_001635365.1 Oleiphilus sp. HI0128
ATTGGCGCTGGTTGCGACCTATCTGGTTGCTCACTAGTCGGCGGTGAAACTGCTGAAATGCCCGGCATGTACGAAGGCGAAGATTATGACTTGGCTGGTTTTTGCGTTGGCATTGCTGAGAAGTCTGAGATTATAGATGGCACCAAAGTTAAGGCTGGCGACAAGTTAATTGGCCTCGCTTCTTCAGGTCCACACTCGAATGGCTACTCTTTAATTCGCAAGATTATAGAAGTATCAAACGCTGACCTAAACCAGGAAATTGGCGATACCGACCTAAAATCGGCCTTGCTTGAGCCAACAAAGATTTACGTTAAATCTCTTCTTAAATTGATCAAAGAAGGTGAGGTGCATGCCCTTTCACATATCACGGGCGGTGGCTTACTTGAGAATATTCCTCGCGTAATACCTGAAGGTACTAAAGCAGTCATCGAGACCCAGAGCTGGGAATTGCCTGGAGTATTCAAATGGCTTCAATCAGCAGGTAACGTAAATCCTGTTGAAATGTATCGCACCTTCAACTGCGGTGTTGGCATGATCATCGCCGTTCCAGCCGGTTCAGAAGAATCAGCCATCAAGCTTTTAGAAGCTGAAGGCGAAAGTGCTTGGGTAATTGGTGAAATTGCCGACACATCTTCCGACGAAGAGCAAGTCCAACTAAATGGACTAGGCGCTTAGTAATGGAAGGACGAGATCCTGTTGTCGTTGTTTTGATATCGGGTAGCGGCAGCAA
>NZ_LWGG01000096.1:0-894 GCF_001635365.1 Oleiphilus sp. HI0128
GTACGCGTCTGATTCATGATTGCGCGCTCAATAGTTTGGCGAATCCACCATGTTGCATAAGTAGAGAAGCGGAAACCACGTTCTGGGTCAAATTTCTCAACTGCGCGAATTAGGCCTAAATTACCCTCTTCAATCAGGTCAAGTAGAGTCAAACCACGATTAACATAGCGACGTGCGATCTTTACAACGAGTCGCAAGTTACTTTCAATCATTCTCTTACGCCCGGCCGCATCACCTTTCTGCGCCAAGCGAGCAAAATAAACTTCTTCTTCTGGGGATAAAAGCGGAGAAAATCCGATTTCATTCAAGTACATTTGTGTCGCATCAAGCTGACGGTATGACTGACTTTCTGATGAGCGACCGTCTATGCCTGTCTTCTTAGCTTTCTTTTTCGCGGTTATCGGAGTGACGACTGTCTCAGCCTCTTCCTCAAAACCCCAACTTTCAGTCGTTGTCTCTTCTGATTCAACGCCATCAATTTCTACTACATCGTCAAAGTACGCTTCTCTTTCTGCTGACATCTGTCTTGCCTCGCTTTTTATTGTTTGCTCATCAAGATCCTTGATGATGCAACCTAGCTGTTTAAATAAATACGCTACCAGCCTCGCAACTGGCATTTTTCCCTTTTAGGATAGTTTTATCTCGCAGGCAGATATTTCATTGGGTCAACCGGCTCACCATTGCGCCGAATTTCAAAATGAAGCATTACCTGTTTTGAGTCAGAGCTCCCCATCTCTGCGATCTTGCGACCTTTTATTATTTTTTGTCCTTCTTTAACTAGTATCCGCTGGTTATGTGCATAAGCGCTGAGGTAAGTTTCATTATGATTTATAATTACCAAGTTTCCGTAGCCTAACAAGCCATTGCCTGCATAAACTACTTCTCCATCAGCGG
>NZ_LWGG01000097.1:0-641 GCF_001635365.1 Oleiphilus sp. HI0128
CACTCCATAACAGCAGGAATCTCACTTAAGTTCTGATTTTTGATATTTGACCAGTGCTGCTCGACAATTGGGTCCAGATTTCCGAGTAAGTTGCCACTTAGTGTTAGTAGCTCACCCCAGACCAAGCGAGGTGTTTGGTTTCCATATAACGAATCTGCCAAGCTGCCCCAAGCACTCATTGCTGAAACGGCTTTTATTCTAGGGTCGTGTGCTGCGCCAATCAAAGAAATACCTGAACCATAGGAAACACCCGCACTCCCTATTCTCTCTGGGTCTACGTTATAGTTTTCGATAAGGTAATCTATCACACGGCTAAAATCATCGATGTCCTTTGGGCCAGCCGTATTAATCATGCCTTCTGATGTGCCGAAACCTCGAGTGCTATAACTAAAAACGATGTAGCCCTTTTCTGCTAACTCTCCTGCTTGTGTTAAATACTCATATTCATTCAGAGCCCAGCTATTTACAAAAATGATGGCTGGTGCTGGTTCTGACAGGTCATTAGGAACAAAGACATTGGCGGCCAAGTCAACACCATCATTTGCCTCCACAATGATGTCATCATTTGTTGTGTAGGCATCAGAGGTCGGAAAGATACCTTGGTTCAACAGTCCTGCAACAAAACTAAGTGCGGGGATATA
>NZ_LWGG01000098.1:0-1506 GCF_001635365.1 Oleiphilus sp. HI0128
GATCTGGCTTCATTGGTGCTAGCAATATTAGTACAGACAGTTGCTGTTGGTATCAAGGTTGCGGTGTTGGGGTATGCGATATCGAATCCGATTAATATTGTTTTGTTATCGGCCATATTGGTTGCGAGCTTTTTAATAAAAATCTATTTTTGGTCTCTAATTATCATGATCGTTGCAAGTTGGATTGCACCCGGCAGCGGGCACCCAGCCTTACTCTTGATTAATCAGATTACCGAGCCCTTGATGAAGCCCTTTCGTAAGATCTTGCCAGCTATGGGCGGCTTGGATTTATCACCAATATTTGCATTTCTTACGCTTCAGGTGCTCGAAACGGTCGTGAGCCATTTAATGCGAATGATCTGACGCTTAGATAGTCTTAAGGGCTAAGCTTTGTGTAGGGAATGCCAATACCCGCACAGATAAATTACCTATAAGGGTCTATGATCGTGAAGGAATAGGCGGAAGCTTTTAATGGCTCGCCTGGAATGATTGCTTTTAAGCACGTTAAGTGGTGACTTTGCATGTCTATAAACGACTTATCACAACAGGTTGATGCCTTCCATGATTGGAAGCGGCAGCTGAGTAGCTCCGTTGAGCGCTACAAACAGTGGTTGGTCGATGCTGGCTTGTATAGTAACGAACTCGATGCTCGCTTACAGCGTGGTTTAGGGCTTTTACACGATGAGTTACTAACGGTAGCCCTGGTTGGGGAATATTCCCGAGGTAAAACAGAACTGATCAACGCCTTGGTATTCTCAAGCTTTGGCCAGAGAATGTTACCGTCCCAGGCGGGTCGTACGACCATGTGCCCGACTGAAATTTTCTACGATCAACACCAGAAAAAAAACTACCTCAAGCTATTACCGATCGACTCCCGATCACAAAACCAGACCATTAGCGAATTAAAAAAGAGCGACCATGAGTGGCGTTATTTTCCCATTGATCCTCGTAATCAAGAGTCGATGGCTGAAACACTCAGGCAAATCGCTGAAACACGAGTGGTTTCTTTTGCCCAGGCGCGTGAACTAGGCTTTGATGAAGGCTCGCTGGAACGCGCCAAGAATTCAGATAAGGTCTTAATACCGGCGTGGCGCCATGCTTTATTGAGCCTTGATAGCCCGATCTTACGCAAAGGTTTATGTATCCTGGATACGCCAGGTTTAAACGCCTTAGGCTCAGAGCCCGAACTCACCATTAGCATGATTCCTAATGCCCAGGCTGTTATCTTTATGCTGAGTGCTGACACGGGCGTTACAGCCAGTGACATGGCAATCTGGAAGCAGTATATCGATGTGCATGAGTCTGAACACCGTGCAGGTCGTTTTGCTGTGCTGAATAAAATAGATGTGCTCTGGGATGACCTGCAGGGTGAACCGCATATTAGTGCTTCGATTGAGCAAATTCGGCACCTAACAGCCAAGCAGCTGAATATGGATGCAGAAGATGTTTTGCCTTTATCTGCAAAACAGGGTTTGATTGCTAAAATCAGAAAAGACCATTCATTAT
>NZ_LWGG01000099.1:0-505 GCF_001635365.1 Oleiphilus sp. HI0128
TTAGCCTACTGTCTATGAACGAGAGCCGCTAAGCATCCTTAAACGCAGAATAACGTTGAATCCAATATATTAAGGCAATAACGGGGACACCCATCAAACTCGCAAGTAAAAAGAAGTTTGAGTAGCCCAAATTATCAACCATACTCCCCGAATACCCTCCGATTACTTTTGGCAAAAGCGTCATCAGCGAACTAAATATTGCATATTGAACAGCGGTAAAAGACACATTGGTCAGGCTTGAAAGGAAGGCTATAAATGCCGCACTGGCCAATCCTGCCGTTAGGTTATCGGCCGAGATCACAAAATACAGCAACTCAATATTATGACCCGACTCTGCCAGCAGCATAAACAAGAGATTAGTTGCGACGGTTAAAAAAGCACCGGTATAAAGCATTTTGATCACACCATAACGAGCAGATAACACGCCTCCTAAAAATCCCCCTGCGATCGTCATAAATAGGCCAAAGGTTTTTACAACCGTCGCGATCTCTGTTTTGCTAAAGCC
>NZ_LWGG01000100.1:0-1310 GCF_001635365.1 Oleiphilus sp. HI0128
GCATGGCAATAAAGAGCAGTCACTACAAGACTTTAAGTCGGAGCAATATTTCGCTCTGATTCGAAACTTTCGTCGCTACTCTTGGCTACTCATGTATTTATTCGGTGCGTCGCCTTGCCTAGACCAGAGTTTTGTCGCTGGCCAAAATCACTGCCTCGAATCATTTGATGATAAGGGCACGCTGTATAAGCCTTATGCTACCTCGCTCAGAATGGGAGACCTCGGCTATCACAACAACGCCCAATCATCGCTAAATATCTGCTTTAACAGCCTGGAAAACTTCACCCATACACTTGGCGATGCCATTAACACTTCTTACCCGCCATACCAAGAGCTTGGGCTAAAGAAAGGTGACGCTTACCTTCAGATCAATACGAATATTCTGCAAATCGAGAACGAGTATTACAGCTCAATCCGACCAAAGCGCAGTGCACTGTCAGGCGAAACGCCACGGCATGCACTCAACGAACGCGGAGTCGAATATATCGAGGTACGCTGCCTGGATTTGAACCCATTTTTACCATTGGGAATTTCTGACAGACAGGTCGACTTTATGGATATATTCCTGAGCTTTTGCTTACTCCAGGACTCTCCGGTAATTGGCGATAAGGAATGTGAATATCTCGATAGTAACTTTGACCTGGTCGTCAATGAAGGTAGAAGACCAGGACTTGAACTCACCGACCAATCACAAAAGCGAACGCTAAGTAGCTGGGGGCTTGAGCTTCTAAAAGGCATGCAAGGTCTTGCCGAAGTACTAGACCAGGCAACGAGCGACCAACGTTATAAGTCGGCACTAAAGGAACAGCTAGCTAAACTCGATACACCAGATCTAACACCCTCCGCTCAAGTGTTGTCAGTCATGAAGAAAGAGTCTCTATCCTGGCTAGAGATCGCTGGAGAACTTTCAAAGAAGCATCAATTGGTACTCAGTGCTGAGCCAGCACAAAACCAATTCAGCCAGTTTGAAAAACAAGCGCAGGAGTCGTTTAAGCAAGCAGAAGAAATAAAGCGTAGTGATCGTATTTCTTTCGATAGATACCTAATGGACTATCAGGCGCAATAACTCTAGATTTTCTCACGACTCTTTCACAAAACTTGCTGCACATCTGTTCACCGATACGTTTTAGTATAAATTTTGTGCAGCGTTTTCCATGTCGTAAAACAAAACTGAAATTCCCCTCATTTTTGACCATCCTGTCATTGTTGCAGGTACGCTCCTGTGTTAATTTTGTTAACGCTTGAAACGGAGTATTTCTGTTGGTGTTCTTTTTGTATCTCGCTAACTCAGTCTTGATATCAAAAGCGTT
>NZ_LWGG01000101.1:0-12509 GCF_001635365.1 Oleiphilus sp. HI0128
CATTTATCGCTAAGGTTTTTCAGGGGGAGGGCTTTGACTCCTTGATTGGAGATATGCGACAGATGTTTACTAAGGTATATAGCCGTAAGCCGGACGCTTCAAGGGCCCGCTCGCGGGAAATCTATCAAGTAGGTGTTGGGTTTAAGGGTTGAATGCCTTACAAATTAAAGGTGTTTAAAACTCCTGTCAGGGCATAGCTATTTAAGAAATCAGGCGGTATATTGAGCCACTTTGGTTTTGCTTTGTTGTCGACTTATGTCGTGTAAGTTTTGAAATGTCTCGGAATATTATTTCGGGAAATACTAAATTAGTTTGTTTAATCGTAAATTAAGTATCTAAAGATACTGGTAAAAGAGGGATTCTCCTTTGAATGACATGGTAAAAAACCTGGTTCTGTGGTTGGTGATAGCAGCAGTTTTGTTGACAGTGTTTAACAACTTCAATGGCCAACAAAAAGTGAAGCCAATGGACTATTCACAATTCATAGAATTAGTTCAAGGGGGGCAGGTTAAGGAAGTTGCCATTGATGGTTTGCACTTTGATGTGGTGACGACCGATGGGCGTCATTATGAAACCGTTCGTCCAATGGTTGAAGACCCTGGCTTAATGCATGACCTGATTGAGAACAAGGTTCGGGTTGTTGGTAAGGAGCCAGAGCAGCAAAGTATTTGGACTCAGCTGCTAGTCGCTTCATTCCCTATTCTTGTCATTATCGCTGTATTTATGTTTTTTATGCGCCAGATGCAGGGCGGCGGTGGCGGCAAGGGACCAATGTCGTTCGGTAAGAGTAAAGCTCGTTTAATGAGTGAAGACCAAATTAAGACAACCTTTGCTGATGTGGCCGGTGTTGATGAAGCTAAAGAAGATGTTAAAGAGCTTGTAGAGTTTTTGCGGGATCCAAGCAAATTTCAACGCTTGGGTGGCAAGATTCCACGTGGCGTATTGATGGTTGGTCAGCCGGGTACCGGTAAGACATTGCTTGCCAAGGCAATTGCCGGTGAAGCAAAAGTTCCTTTCTTCTCAATTTCTGGTTCTGACTTTGTAGAAATGTTTGTCGGTGTGGGTGCTTCACGTGTGCGTGATATGTTCGAGCAGGCCAAGAAGCAATCTCCTTGTATTATCTTTATCGATGAGATCGATGCTGTCGGTCGCCATCGTGGTGCGGGTATGGGTGGTGGTCATGATGAGCGTGAGCAAACACTGAACCAGCTCTTGGTAGAGATGGACGGCTTTGAAGGTAGTGAAGGTGTCATTGTTATTGCTGCAACCAATAGGCCGGATGTTCTAGACCCAGCATTGTTAAGACCGGGGCGTTTTGACCGTCAAGTTGTGGTCGGTTTGCCAGATATACTTGGTCGTGAGCAAATTCTGAAGGTGCATATGAAAAAGGTGCCTTTAGCTGAGGATGTTGCGCCAAGTTTGATTGCCCGTGGTACGCCAGGATTTTCAGGTGCTGACTTGGCGAACCTGGTTAACGAAGCTTCCCTGTTTGCGGCACGAGCTGATAAGCGTGCAGTTGAAATGACAGACTTTGAGCTTGCTAAAGATAAGATTATGATGGGCGCAGAGCGCAAGTCTATGGTGATGTCTGAGAAGGAAAAGCTTAATACGGCTTATCATGAAGCGGGACATGCAATTGTTGGTCGTGTTTTACCAGAACATGATCCGGTTTATAAGGTAAGTATTATTCCGAGAGGTCGTGCTTTGGGTGTGACGATGTTCCTGCCTGAAGAAGATCGTTATAGCTTGAGTCGCAAGCAGCTTATCAGCCAGATTTGTTCGCTTTATGGTGGCCGAATTGCCGAAGAAATGACATTAGGTATGGATGGTGTCACAACCGGCGCATCAAACGATATTCAGCGTGCGACAGAGATTGCTAGAAATATGGTAACCAAGTGGGGCTTGTCCGATAAGTTAGGGCCCTTGCTTTATGATGATGCCCAAGAAGAAGTGTTTTTAGGAAAGTCCGCTGGCAGTGGCGGTTCTCATGTGGCGGGTGCTACACGTAATGAAATTGATACCGAAGTGCGTTCAATTATTGATACATGTTATGCGCAAGCACAAAAAATCCTCGAGGATAATCGTTCAATTCTTGATGCAATGGCGGATGCTTTGATGAAGTATGAAACCATTGATTCTGAGCAGATTGATGACTTGATGGACGGTAAGGATCCACGTGAGCCAAAAGGCTGGTCAAGTAACGGTCGTAACGATAACGATGGTTCGAGCGACAAAAAAGCCGATAGCGAAGATGATAAGGTTGTGGATATCGCTGATGGCAAAAAGCCAACTGACGAGACTGGAGAGCAGGGTTAGGTTCTCCAGAGATGTGTTTAGTTAAATTATGAGTCAATTGTTCAAGTTCGCCAGTCGAGAGCTCGATCTGGCGACAACTCAAGTGATGGGTGTTCTTAATGTAACACCCGATTCCTTTTCTGACGGTGGTCAGTACTCTAATCTCGATTCAGCACTAAATCAGGTTGAAATAATGCTTGCTCAAGGGGCGAGTATTATTGATGTGGGCGGTGAGTCTACTCGTCCAGGTGCACAGCCAGTAAGCGTTCAAGAAGAGCTTGATCGTGTTTGTCCTGTTGCTGAAAAAATTCTTCAAAACTTCGATGTCGTATTATCGGTCGATACTAGTACACCGCAAGTCATGCGTGAAACCGTTGCGCTGGGCGCTGGTTTGATTAATGATGTTCGGGCATTTACGCGACCTGGCGCGGTCGAAGCCGTTGCGGGTGCGAATGTCGCCTTGTGTGTCATGCATATGCAAGGTAAGCCCGATACAATGCAAATTCAGCCAGAATATACGTCGGTTGTGGAAGAGGTTGAGGCCTTTTTACTTTCGCGTATTAATACGCTCAAGTCTGCTGGGGTTGATGATCAGCGTTTGATTGTCGATCCAGGTTTTGGTTTTGGTAAAACGCTTTCCCATAATCTGAGCTTATTAGCTGGCATTGAGCGACTAAAACGTATGGGGTACCCTGTGTTGGTTGGGGTTTCTAGAAAGTCCATGTTTGCTGACTTGCTGGGACGAGATGTAGAACAGCGTTTAGCTGGAAGTTTGTCTGCTGCGACACTTGCTGCCTGGCAAGGGGCCGAGATCGTAAGGGTTCATGATGTTGTTGAGACGGTTGATGCGGTGCGTGTTGTTGATGCTGTAAAGCGTGCAGGTTAGGTTTATTTAAGGGTTTTAGGGAAAAGATATGTCTTCAAGAAAATACTTTGGTACAGATGGAATTCGTGGCTGCTTGGGTGAAGGTGCAATTACACCAGAGTTTATGCTTAAGCTGGGTTGGGCTTGTGGTAAGGTTTTCAAGAAAGAAGGCCTCAGGAATCGTGTCATTATTGGTAAAGATACGCGAATATCCGGTTACTTGTTTGAGTCTGCGCTTGAGGCAGGTTTATCTGCAGCGGGTATGGATGTGCGCTTATTGGGCCCAATGCCTACACCAGCCGTTGCGTACTTGACGCGAACCTATAGGGCAAATGCCGGTATTGTTATTAGTGCTTCCCATAACCCTTATCATGATAACGGTATTAAGTTCTTTTCTTCTAAGGGTTTGAAGTTGGATGATGCTGTTGAATTAGAGATTGAATCTTGGCTTGATAAAGACCTTGAAGTCGTAGCGCCCGACCTGCTAGGTAAGGCGAAACGTATTGATGATGCAATTGGCCGTTATGTCGAATGCTGTAAGGCGACCATTCCTTCGTCGATGTCTTTGACTGGTATGAAAATTGTGCTGGATTGTGCGCATGGTGCAACCTACCAGGTGGCGCCTTATGTCTTTAAAGAATTGGGTGCAGAAATCACCACAATTGGTGTGCAACCAGATGGTTTGAATATTAATCGTGATGTAGGTTCGACAAGCCCTCAGGCGCTTGTTGACAAGGTATTAGAAGTTGAGGCTGATCTCGGGATTGCATTTGATGGCGACGGTGACCGTGTCATCATGGTTGATCATAAAGGTGAAGTGGTTGATGGTGATGAGCTGATTTATATTATTGCCAGGAATCGTCAGCAGGCTGGTCGCTTGGAAGGTGGGGTTGTCGGTACATTAATGACGAACTTTGGTGCAGAGCTGGCATTGCAAAAGCTGAATATTCCTTTTGTTCGTGCAAATGTGGGCGACCGCTATGTGATGGAGCAGCTAGTGAAGAATGGCTGGGAGCTTGGTGGTGAGAACTCAGGCCATATTATTTGCTTTGATAAAGCGAGCACGGGTGATGCAACTATTGCTGCGTTGCAGGTTCTTATTTCCTTATGGCGTGACGGTAAGAGCTTGCATGAGTTGAAGTCCGAGATGACTAAGCTTCCACAGGTGTTGAAGAACGTACGAATTAAAGAAAAAACAGACCCCATGTCAAACGATGTTATTGCCCAGGCTGTTAAAGAGCAAGGTGAGCGTTTGGCAGGGCAGGGTAGAGTGTTGTTGAGAGGCTCGGGTACGGAGCCTCTAATCCGGGTTATGGCTGAGGGCGAGGATGCGGACTTGGTGAATTCAGTGGTGAACTCTCTGGTTGAAACGGTCCAGAATGCAATTGGTTAAGTAATTGGGTAAAAAGTCGTAATGGGTTGCTTGTAAGTAAAGATTAACTCGGTTAGTATTTGCGCCCTTCTGAAAAGCTGGTGTTATATATGCGTAGCAAGATTGTTGCGGGAAATTGGAAAATGAATGGTAGTGTTGCATTTATGCAGGACTACTTGCAGGCATTTAGCGATCAAGCATCGTCTAACGTGCCTGACGATGTGCAAGTGCTAATCGCACCGCCGACAGTTTTACTTTCCGGCTTTTTTGAAGCAAGTAAAGACTCCGGTATCCAGTTGGCAGCTCAGAATGTTGCTGGTTTTGACGAAGGTGCGTTTACTGGTGAAGTATCTGCGCCTATGTTGAGCGATGTAGGTTGTCAGTGGTCGTTAGTTGGGCACTCAGAGCGTAGAGCTTTGTTCGGAGAGACTGATAGTGATGTTGTTGCTAAAATCTCCCGTTTGCTAAAGGCTGGTATTAAGCCGGTTTTGTGTGTAGGTGAGACTCTGGAAGATCGAGAAGGTGGTAGAGCGCAGGAAGTTGTTGCGACGCAAGTCGGCGCTGTGCTGAAGCAATTTTCTTCGCAAGAACTGTCTGATTTGCTTATTGCTTATGAGCCGGTTTGGGCAATTGGGACAGGCGAAACAGCAACGCCAGAGCAAGCTCAGGAAATGCACGCTTATATTCGGCAGCAGGTTTCAGAAAAGTCTGCGGACTTAGCTGAAAATATGGCAATTCTGTACGGTGGTAGTGTTAATGTAAAAACCGCCAAAGAATTGTTTGGTCAGGATGATATTGATGGTGGGCTAGTTGGTGGCGCATCATTAAAAGTGAGCGACTTTTTACAAATCTGTAAGAGCGCTGGTTAGTAATTTTTATTGTTGTTTGTTGCAATTAAGAGTTTGAGGCTCTTGATGGGGCGGGCAACTAGAGTAGAAAAATAGGCTAAAAGTATGGAATGGTTAGAGACTGCCGTTATTGTGGTGCATATTCTGGTATCACTAGGTTTGATTGGTTTGGTTTTGCTGCAGCAAGGTAAGGGTGCTGAAGCGGGTGCTTCCTTTGGTGGTGGTGCGTCACAAACCGTTTTTGGTAGTCAGGGTAGTGGTAGCTTCCTAACACATATGACCAAATACTTTGCGATTGTATTCTTTATTACCAGTATTTCTCTGGCGGTGATCGCTAAGCAGAAATCAGAAATTTCTGCAGATGATTTCATTGCGCCTGTTGCTGAGCTTGAAACCTCAGGAACTGATGAGTCGGCGACAGAGTTAGAAGGCGGTGAGTCAATTGATACGGCTGCGAAAGATGCGATGCCTGCCGAGTCAGCGGCGCCAGAGTTAGAATAAGTTTTTGGTTTTTGCCCAAGTGGTGGAATTGGTAGACACGCTATCTTGAGGGGGTAGTGGCGTAAGCCGTGCCGGTTCAAGTCCGGCCTTGGGCACCAACTTAGAAAGCCTGTCACGTTTGTGACGGGCTTTTTGCTTTTCTGGGTTTAAGTTATTTGTTCAAGTAATAGATCAATTGTGGGTAATGAACTGTAAGGTACAGTGCTTAACGGTTGACCCATTAAGGTTTGGTGCATATAATGCGGCCGAATATTGCTGCGCACGAGTATAGTCCAAGCTTGTTTATTGCTTTGATTAATATTGCTGATGTTGATTTATTAGATGTTAGCTTGTGGAAATCAACGATGCGTGAGAAAAATCTGGTAAAAGCCGCCTTTGGTGGTCTCTTGAGTGTTACTCAGAGGCTCGGTTGTTTAAGGTTGTGGTGGCTTTTTCGTGTGATGGGCTTTATGCCCATTTTTTGTTTCTGAAATATGAAAAACGGTACTGCCATTGTCTGCAAAAAAGAAGCTGTTAGAAGAATTGATTGAACCGGTCATTGAAGGGCTGGGTTACGAGTGTTGGGGTATTGAATATATGTCCCAGGGTAAGCACTCTGTGTTGCGTGTGTTTATTGAAAGCGCACAAACCGAAGAAAAACAAGAAACTGAAGTCCCTGGTGAAGTTGATGAAAATATCACTGAGGAACAGGCCAGGGAAAGCGGCATAGAGCTCAAAGATTGTGAGCTGGTGAGCCGTCAGTTGAGTGGTGTAATGGATGTAGAAGATCCGATAAACGGAGAGTATACCTTGGAGGTTTCTTCGCCAGGCATGGATCGTCCATTATATAAGCTAAATCACTATGAACGGTTTCAGGGGCACCAAGTTGCCTTGAAATTACGCATGGCCTATGAAGGTCGTCGCAAGTACAGTGGTTTACTAAAAGGATTGGAAGGAAATGATATTGTTCTTCAGGTTGGTGAAGAAGAATTTTTATTTCCTATTGAAGCGATTGAAAAAGCGAACGTAGTGCCGCAGTTTGATTGAATTTGAAGATTGGAGCGAATGACGCGATGAATAAAGAAATTTTGCTAGTTGTTGAAGCAGTTTCAAATGAAAAGGGTGTTGAAAAAGATATTATTTTTGAAGCGATTGAACTGGCTTTAGCGGCAGCAACCAAAAAACGTTACGAAGACGAAGAAGACGCCAATATTGAAGTTAAGATCGACCGTAAGACTGGTGATCACGAAACCTTCAGGCATTGGACTATCGTTGATAATGAAGCTGTTCCAGGTTTGGGTACCGAGTTGACAATGCAGGAAGCAGAGGAAATAGATACATCTCTGCAACCAGGCGATATTCATACCGAACAGGTTGAATCAATTTCATTCGGTCGAATTGGTGCTCAGGCAGCAAAGCAGATTATTGTCCAGAAAGTTCGCGAAGCAGAGCGAGAGAAGATTGTCGATAGTTATCGCGATCGCGTCGGTGAACTTGTTTCAGGTACCGTGAAGAAAGTAACACGAGATAATGTGATTGTTGATCTAGGTAACAATGCTGAGGCATTACTTCCTCGTGAGAATCTGATCGCTCGTGAAGTTTTCCGAATGGGCGACCGTGTTAGGGCGCTTCTAGAAGAAATTCGAGTTGAAGTTCGTGGCCCTCAACTTATTCTGAGCCGTTCAGCGCCAGGTATGTTGATCGAGTTGTTTAAAATTGAAGTGCCTGAGATTTCAGAAGAAGTTATCGAGATTCGTGCCGCGGCGCGTGATCCAGGTTCTCGAGCTAAAATCGCTGTAAAAACTAATGATAAGCGAATTGATCCGGTTGGTGCTTGTGTTGGTATGCGTGGAGCACGAGTTCAGGCCGTCTCAGGTGAGTTAGGTAATGAGCGTGTCGATATCATCGTCTGGGATGATAACCCGGCTCAGCTAGTGGTTAACGCCATGGCGCCTGCCGAGGTTGCTTCTATCGTAGTAGACGAAGAAACAAATTCCATGAACGTTGCGGTATCTGAAGATAACTTGGCTATGGCAATCGGTCGAGCAGGGCAAAATGTTCGTCTGGCTGGTGAATTGACCGGCTGGGAATTGAACGTTATGTCTGAAGAAGATGCAGGTAAGCAGCAGGAAGAAGAGGTTGGCAAGTATGTTGACTTGTTTATCGAAACGCTTGATGTAGATGAAGACTTGGCGACTGAGTTGGTAAATGAGGGCTTTACTTCACTAGAAGAAGTCGCCTATGTACCGATTGAGGAAATGTTAGAGATTGACGCCTTCGATGAAGATATTGTTGAAGAGTTACGTCGTCGTGCAAAAGATGCCTTATTGAATAAAGCTTTGGCTTCCGAAGAGGAACTCGAAGGTAAAGAGCCTGCAGAGGATCTATTGGCAATGGACGGCATGGACCAGCATTTGGCTTTGGTTCTTGCTAGTAAAGGTATTGTCACGATGGAAGATCTTGCAGAACAGTCTATCGATGAGTTAATGGAAGTCGATGGGATGGATGAAGAAAAAGCCGGGCAGTTAATTATGACTGCACGAGCACCTTGGTTTGAAAACCAGGAATAAAGACGGGAGTCAGGAGAATTAATCATGTCTGAAGTAACTGTCAAAAAACTGGCAAATGATATAGGTGCACCGGTCGACCGACTGTTAAAGCAAATCGCGGATGCAGGTTTACCTGCTCGTGATGAGAGCTCGGTTGTTACTGATGAAGAAAAGCAAACTTTGCTGACTTTCTTAAAGAAAAGTCATGGCGAAGAAAATGACGAGCCTAAGAAAATCACACTGAAGCGCAAGACGACATCAACTTTGAAGATGTCAGCGGGTCAAGGTAAGTCAAAAACAGTTAATGTTGAGGTGCGTAAGAAACGTACCTATGTGAAGCGCCCGGAAGTCTCTTTAGAGCTTGAACAGCAGAAGAAAGAAGAGGCAGAACGAGCAGCTAAACTAGCCGAAGAAGTTGCTGCTAAGAAAGCACAAGAAGCGAAAGAAGCTGAAGAGAAAGCTCGAAAAGAGCAAGAAGCCAAAGAGGCTGAAGCTAAGCGTGAAGCGGAAGATGCTAAGAAAAGTGAAGCGAAAGCGCCGAAGGCTGAAGTACCAGTGACGCCTGCTGAGCTTGAAACAAACGAAAAGCATAAAAAGCACAAGAAGAAAGAAAAAGTGCCTGTTGTGGATGAGGACGAAGCTCCGAAACGCAAGCATGTTAAGTCTGCCGGACACAGAGCGCCTCGTCAGCGAGATGAAGATCTATCAACAATCAGTTTAGATGTTCTTATCGATGAAGATGAGCCGCAGCCACGTAAGCTAAAGTCTAAAAAGAAGAAAGTAAAACGTACTCATGCTTTCGAGAAACCGGTGTCGCCTGTGGTTAGAGAAGTAAATATCGGTGAGTCAATCATCGTAAGTGAATTGGCAGACAAGATGTCTGTTAAGAGCGCCGTTGTGATTAAATCACTGATGGGTATGGGCGTTATGGCAACGCAGAACCAGTCTATTGACCAAGAAACTGCAGTGCTTGTTACTGAGGAGTTAGGTCATACAGTGAAATTGGTTGCTGAAGATGCGATCGAAGCTGAAGTGATTGAGAGTATCGATTACGCAGGTGAAGAGACGCCTCGTGCGCCAGTTATCAGTGTAATGGGTCACGTTGACCACGGTAAGACCTCTCTGCTTGATTATATCCGTAAAGCGAAAGTAGCTAGTGGAGAGTCAGGTGGTATTACACAGCATATTGGTGCTTATCACGTAGAGACCGGTCATGGCATGATCACCTTCCTGGATACGCCAGGACACGCAGCCTTTACAGCTATGCGTGCACGTGGTGCGAGCAGTACTGATATTGTTATTCTGGTTGTAGCAGCCGATGATGGCATGATGCCACAAACCGAAGAAGCGATTCAGCATGCGCGATCAGCAAATATGCCGATCGTTGTTGCGGTAAACAAAATGGATAAAGAGCAAGCAGATCCTGATCGTGTTAAAAATGAACTAGCGACGAAAGAAGTTATCCCCGAAGACTGGGGTGGCGATGTCCAGTTTGTAAACGTTTCTGCGCATACCGGTGAAGGTATTGATGCTTTGCTTGATGCTGTATTGCTTCAAGCTGAGCTTCTAGAGTTAACAGCTGCCAAGAACGTTCCGGCAAAAGGTGTTGTTGTGGAATCTAGCCTTGATAAAGGCCGTGGTGCTGTATCAACAGTATTGATACAGAACGGTACACTTCGTGGTGGTGATATCGTTATTGCGGGCATGTGTTACGGTCGCGTTCGAGCGATGCTTGATGAAAATGGTCAGCCAATTAAAGATGCAGGCCCGTCTATTCCAGTTGAGATACTGGGTCTTAATGGCACGCCTGATGCGGGTGACGAGTTTGTTGTTGTTGAGAGCGAGCGAAAGGCACGTGAAGTAGCTGAGTTCCGCGAAGAGAAGAGCCGAAAGGATCGCTTGCAGCGTCAACAGGCTTCTAAGCTTGAGAACATGTTTAGCAATATGGGCCAAGATGAAGTTCGTACTTTGAACGTTGTTCTGAAAACTGACGTGCGTGGTTCTTTGGAGGCGCTGACGGCATCATTGAATGACATTGGTAATGAAGAAGTTCAAGTAAGAATCGTGGGTAGTGGTGTCGGTGGTATTACCGGTACTGATGCTAACCTGGCTTTAACTACCAATGCGGTAATTGTTGGCTTTAACGTTCGTGCTGATGCTTCTGCAAGAAAGATTATTGATGAAGAAGGTCTGGATCTTCGCTACTACAGCGTTATCTACGATATTATTGATCACGTTAAGCAAGCTCTAACTGGCATGCTAGCTCCTGAGTTTAAAGAAGAGATTGTCGGCATCGCTGAAGTTCGTGACACCTTTAAGTCTCCTAAGTTTGGTCAGGTTGCGGGTTGTATGGTGCTTGAAGGTACGATCTACCGTAATAAGAAGATTCGCGTATTGCGTGACGATATCGTGATCTTTGAAGGCGAGTTAGAATCATTGCGTCGCTTTAAGGATGACGTTAATGATGTTCGTTCAGGTACTGAATGTGGTATCGGTGTTAAGAACTATGACGTAAAAGTGGGCGATAAGATTGAGGTCTTCGATAAGATCTCTGTTGAACGTACACTCGATTCGTAATTAGTTTGATTAGCGGGATAAGTAGTTAATGGCGCAAGATTTTAAAAGAACAGATCGTATTGCTGATCAAATGCAACGCGATCTGGCAGAGTTGCTTCGTTCTTCAATGAAGGACCCTCGGGTTGGCATGGTAACAGTGAATCAAGTGGTGGTGGCCAAAGACCTCGGTTTTGCCGATGTTTATGTTACCTTACTCACAGTTGATGATCTGGATGCTGATGCGGCTGAGGTAAAAAGTACGATTAAAGTACTTAACGGAGCAGCAGGGTTCTTGCGCAGCGAGCTTGGTCGTATGATCAAGCTTAGAACTATCCCGCAACTACGTTTTCATTTTGACGCTTCGGTTAAACGCGGCCGTCAACTCGATAATCTTATTTCTCAGGCTCGAAAGAAAGACGCTGATTTGTCTGTCGATGAGGGGAATGAAGATTCCAATACTCCTACGGATAACGAAGGCTAGTCCCTTTGGCGCGTAGAAGAAAAGGACGCCTGCTAAACGGGGTGTTGTTGCTTGATAAGCCTCAAGGGATGACTTCAAATTTTGCCTTGCAAAAAGCTCGGCGGATATTTGGTGCTCAAAAAGCAGGTCATACCGGAAGTCTTGATCCTCTAGCGACGGGTGTTTTACCAATTTGTTTTGGTGAGGCAACCAAGTTCTCTCGTTATCTACTTGATGCGAATAAAGGCTATTACACAACCGCGACTCTAGGAGATATCCGGACGACCGGTGATAGTGATGGCGAAACGGTCGAGATCAAAGAAGTGCCTGCACTCAGTGAAGCTCCCTTATTAAGCTTGCTAGAGAAATTTAAAGGTGACATAGAGCAGGTGCCATCTATGTATTCTGCGCTAAAGCATCAGGGTCGCCCCTTATATGAATATGCGCGCAAAGGTATCACGATAGAGCGTCCTGCACGCCCAGTTAGTATTTTCAGGCTTGAGCTCGATGAGTTACGCGAAAAGCAGCTCGATTTGACTGTCGAATGTTCGAAAGGTACTTATATTCGCTCATTAGTGGAAGATATTGGTAATGAACTGGGCTGTGGTGCGCATGTCTCAATGTTGCGTCGTTTTAAGGCCGGGCACTTCATGTTGGATAGCACTGTTAAGATGCTTGCTTTGGACGAAATGTCTCAAGAACTTGCTTTAGGTGAAGGCTTGGAAGCAGTTTTAGATGTCAATTTACTGCCAATTGACAGTTTATTGCCTGATACACCCAAAGTATGCCTAAAAAATGAGCTTGTAAGCTCGATATTAAATGGACAAGCGGTTAGAATAGCCGACTTTGAAAATACTGGCTTTGTCTGTATTTATCTGCCTGTTGATACTTTATGCCAAAATTTAAGTGTCGAGCAGACAATATTCAAGCAGTATTTTGAATCTACCTTTGAAAAAGATGGTCAGCAATATGTCTTTGCTGGTGTCGCTGAAATTGACGAAGAAGGTATGTTACAACCTAGTCGACTCGTCAACTTTAATGAAATTGCGACACAGGTATAGGTCTTTTTCAAACTAATAACGGT
>NZ_LWGG01000102.1:0-657 GCF_001635365.1 Oleiphilus sp. HI0128
AGACTTTATTAAGCCCGTGACACCGGCTGCTGCAGTTAAATGCCCCAGGTTGCTTTTGACGGATCCTAGTAGGCACTGAGCTTCAGGTATTTTAGAGTTTTGTTCAAAGACTGCTTTCAGGGCCGATACTTCGATAGGGTCACCAATGGGGGTAGCGGTTCCGTGAGCTTCTATGTACCCTATCTTATCTGCAGTGAGTCCAGCATCTTGTTGTGCTGCCAGAATAACGTTTTTCTGACCCTCTTCGCTTGGGGCTGAAAAGCTGCCTTTTTGAGCGCCATCATTGTTGACTGCTACACCTTTGATAACGGCTGTTACTCTATCTTCGTCTTCGATAGCGTAATCGAGTCGTTTTAGAACGACCAAACCGCCACCATCACTAAACACAGTGCCGTTTGCCTCGCGATCGAAGGGGCGCGTATGACCGTCATGAGACTTGATACTTCCTTCTTCGGGGATATGAGGTTGTTCTTGCGGGAAGGAGAGAGAAGCGGCTCCAGCAATGGCGACCTCGCATTCGCCAGAGCGGAGAGCTTCAACAGCCTGGCACACCGCTACCAGAGATGTCGAGCAGGCAGTCTGAATGTTGACTGCAGGGCCGTTTAAGTTAAGTTTGTGCGCAATTCGTGTTGCGGTGTAATCTTTTTCATTTGCGAC
>NZ_LWGG01000103.1:0-856 GCF_001635365.1 Oleiphilus sp. HI0128
ATAATGTCTTCTTCCTATACCTATGATGTTCTAATAATTGGCAGCGGCGCCGCTGGACTAAGTGCTGCTCTCGGTTTGAATAAAGACTTATCTGTTGCAGTGATATCAAAGGCAGGTCTATCTAGCGGCTCGACACCTTGGGCGCAAGGCGGAATTGCAGCGGTGCTCAGCGAGAAAGATGATATCGAGTCTCATATCAGAGACACACTTAATGCAGGTGCTGGTTTATGTCACGAAGACGCAGTCAGGCAGACTGTAGAAAACGGCAGACAGAGTGTCTCCTGGTTAGTTGATCAGGGTGTTGACTTTACCAAGATGGACAACGCTGAAGAAGACACTTATCACCTAACCAAAGAAGGTGGTCACAGTCACCGCCGCGTGATTCACGCGGACGATGCGACTGGCTTGGCAATCTCTACAGCACTTTGTTCGCAGGCAGAGTTAGCAGAAAATATCGATATTTTTGAAAACAGGGTTGCGGTCGACCTTATCACACACAAAAAGCTTTTCTTACCTGGCAATCGCTGCGTCGGGGCTTATGTACTTAACCAGTCCAGCGATCATGTCGAGCTATTCAAAGCACGATTCGTCGTACTGGCAACTGGCGGCGCAAGCAAAGCTTACCTATACACAAGCAACCCTGACGGCGCCAGCGGTGATGGCATTGCCATGGCCTGGCGTAGTGGTTGCCGCGTGGCCAATATGGAGTTCAACCAGTTTCACCCTACCTGCCTTTACCACCCACAAGCTAAGTCCTTTTTGATAACTGAAGCGGTACGTGGCGAAGGTGGAAAGTTGTTACTGCCAAATGGCGAACGATTTATGCATCGTTTTGATAAGCGAGAAGAATTAGCGC
>NZ_LWGG01000104.1:0-1027 GCF_001635365.1 Oleiphilus sp. HI0128
GCGCCCTCTTGAGCGAGTGCCAGTGCCAGGTTAACTGAACTGGTGCTTTTACCAACACCACCTTTGCCAGACGCTACCACAATGACGTTTTTGACGCGTTCGAAAGCAGGAACCTGGCCTTGCGCTTTATGCGCCTTTATTTTGAAAGAGACAGATATATCGACACTTTCGACGCCATCAACAAACTCCAGGTTGCTCGTAAGTATCTGCTGCATTGCGCCTAAAGTACCTTTGCAGGCGTAAGGCATTTCAATATCGAGCTTTACTTGCTTATTGTCGTAAGTAAGGGACTTGATGGCCTCCAAGGAAAACAAATCTTTGTTTAGATAAGGGTCATTAAAGCCTTTAATCGCATCTTCTAGCTCGCGCTGATTAACTGATGACATGTTGCTACCATTGCTAAGGTTCTTGAAAGAAAGGCGCATTATAAAGAATAAATAGCACGAAAGGGCAGGGCTAATTTCTGTCTCTTGAGGATATAATCTTAAGCGTCCTGGTTTGGAAACAAACTTTACCACGATATCAGGATGAAAAATGTCCAATAGATAGGTATGATAGCGCGGTTTTTACTCCCGAATTGTTTTGATTGTCCAGTGAGTTCTTATTTCCAACTTACGTGGGCAATTGTTTATCTACAAGAGAAGAGAATTCAGTGCGAAAAATTCTGGTAACCAGTGCCCTTCCTTACGCTAACGGCCCGATTCACCTGGGTCATTTGTTGGAATATATTCAGACCGATATCTGGACTCGTTTCCAGAAATCACGTGGTGAGCAATGTACCTATGTTTGTGCAGATGATGCACACGGTACAGCCATTATGCTGCGTGCCGAGAAGGAAGGCATCACGCCAGAGCAGCTGATAGATAAAACAAAAGCGGAGCATCAGCAGGACTTTGCTGATTTCCAGATTCATTTTGATAACTATCACTCCACCCACTCCGAAGAAAATAAAGCTCTTTCTTCTTCTATCTACGAGGCGTGTGCCGCTAACGGCAAGATTGCCACGCGTAGCATTACCCAGGCTTTT
>NZ_LWGG01000105.1:0-676 GCF_001635365.1 Oleiphilus sp. HI0128
CACCCGAAATAAGTTCTTCTACGGTAAAATTAGGGTTGGCCGTATTACTCATCGTGTCTGTCGCTCGGTATAGCGCGTTGATCGGTATACCTCGGTCTGTGGTTCTACCCGTCGCAGCAACGAAGTAGACGACTGACTCAAATCTCATGATTTGAGCGGAATCTGTATAAGGTTGGCTCAAGCGGTTATCGCTATTGGAACCCATTGCATGAGCAAGCGTAACATTGGCACCAGCATTAGGGTTGTTGGTAATACGAAACATATCTGCGTTTTGACAGCTGGCAATCACGACAATGTCGTCTTGAACAAAGCCCATATCATTATTAGAAATTTGAATGTTTGCATTGGCGGCTGTCATGTTGCCTACGAGCTGAGCATTAGCAACGGTGGCTCCCTGAATTGAAATGACATCACTACCTACCAAGGCATTGTCGACAAAATCTTCATTTCTAAAATATTCGCCATTATTTCGGATAATGTCTCCAGTAAGCGGATCGATATCGTTGTCTGTTGCCCAATTGTTATCTTCGACCTCAAAGCCGATTAAAGCAGATTTAAAGAAGTTTTCGGTGGGGGGGGTGTTGGCAATGATATTGACCGCAACTGTTGCTGGGTCCATACACCCTTGATAGCCTGCCATGCGGATGTCCCGAGCCAGGAAATCAATGGCTTGGCG
>NZ_LWGG01000106.1:0-969 GCF_001635365.1 Oleiphilus sp. HI0128
GGTAACAATGGCGTCATCGACGACTATCCCCAGAATAACAATAAAGCCGAAGAGGCTAATCACGTTAATGGTAATATCGAACAATGGCATCACTAACAATGCGCCCATAAAGGAAACCGGTATACCAATGCAGACCCAAAAAGCAATGGCAGGACGCAGAAACAAAGTCAGCAAGAGCAGGACTAATATACCGCCCTGTATGGCATTATCTGAAAGCGTTTTCAGACGCTTTTTAACGATTTTTGAGCGGTCATGCCAAGCATCAAGCTGAACGCTTTCGGGTAATGAAGACTCAGCTTCCTGCAAATAGGCCCTGACTTTATCCGCCACATCGATAGCACTTTGCTGACCGACACGATAAACATCGACCAAGGCCGCCGGCCGACCATTAAAGCGGGTCAGTATGGCGCTTTCCTCAAAGCCATCATTAACACTGGCCAAGTCTGCAACCGTGACGCTACTACCATCAGCTCGACTCAGCACAGGAATCTGCTCAAACTCTAGTTTGTTATAAGCCTGCCCACTAGAGCGAATCAGAATTTCACCGCCATTACTTTTTAAGCTTCCGGCAGAGATATCTCTTGAGTGTTGCTGAATCGCCAAAGCCACTTGCGACAGACTCAGTCCATACTTCTGTAATACCCGCTCGTTAACTTCAATGCTAATTTCATAATCACGCACACCGTCTAATTCAACCTGGGTAATCCCTTCAATATCAAGCAATTGATCACGTACATGCTGTGCCTGTTGGCGAATTTCCCGTTCCGATAAATCGCCAGACACCGCGACACTAATAACTTCCCGTTTCCGCTTGCTTAAACTCACCACAGGCCGCTCTGCATCCGCAGGCAAATTATTCACCGCATCAATGCGATTCTTTATTTCTGTTAGCAAAGTCTGTGGGTCGTAGTTGTCATCCAGAGTAATAATCAGAAGGGACTGCCCCTCACTGGCATTACTCACTACATC
>NZ_LWGG01000107.1:0-979 GCF_001635365.1 Oleiphilus sp. HI0128
AAGGGAGCTGAGATAAAATGCTCATCCATTTCGTGTGCGCCTTGTAGCAAGGCTTCGAAGTGCTCATTGCCAATCATAAATGCGATTGGAAGACCAATTGCAGACCAGAGTGAATAGCGCCCTCCTACCCAGTCCCACATAGGGAAGATATTTTCTTCCTTAACTCCAAAGGCTATCGCAGCTTCGATATTACTGCTCACAGCATAGAGATGCATGCCAAGGTCTTCTTGAAGCATTCCGTGCTCTAGTAGAAAGTTCTTTACAGTTTGAGCATTTGTAAGTGTTTCCTGTGTACCGAAGGACTTAGACTGAATCAGGAAAATGGTGGATTCAGGTACGATCTGAGAGAGCACTTGGTGGCTATCGCTACTGTCTACGTTAGCAATATAGTGACAACTCAGGCCTTCTTTGGCGATGGGTGATAGTGCTTCGGTAACTGTTTTGGGGCCTAGATAAGAGCCCCCAATGCCGATACTAACGAGAGTATCAATGGGTTTTCCGGTGTAACCAAGAACTTCCTGTTGGTGTATTTTATCAACGAATTCTTGAATTTGAATTCGACATTCAAGGATTTCATCCAATATATCTTGGCTAGGCGAATAGCTAGTAGTTTGAGTCAGGCTAGACTTTGGAAGTCGTAAGGCCGTATGTAAGACGCCTCTGTCCTCTGTGTTGTTCAGTAAGTCTCCATTCTCTCCTGTGCCACAAAACAAGGCCTTAACCTTTGCTTCAAGCCCTGCTTCAGCAGTGAGCTGAGATAAGAGCGAAATCGTTTCCTCGGTGACACGGTTTTTTGAATAATCATAAAAGACATGTGGTGCCTGAAAGGAGTAGCGATCAAAGCGCTTAGGATCACCTTCAAATAGGTCTTTTACATGAAGCTTAGTAATGAATTTGGCATGATCCTTTAATGCTTGGTAACTAGGTAATACATCCAATGTCATAGTGTTACTCAATATCGATGGTTAAAGATTCACCG
>NZ_LWGG01000108.1:0-811 GCF_001635365.1 Oleiphilus sp. HI0128
ACGCTATGAAGGCCTGGGCGGTTATCCGATAGGTGCACAGGACGACGTGTTGTCACTCATGTCTGGTGGTTTTGATTCGACAGTTGCCAGCTACTTAACCATGAAAAGAGGCTTGAAGACGCATTTCTGCTTTTTCAATCTGGGCGGAGCCGCGCATGAGATTGGTGTTAAACAGGTCGCTTTATATTTATGGGAGAAATACGGCGTTTCACATCGCGTGAAATTTGTTGCTGTGCCTTTTGAAGAGGTGGTTGCTGAGATACTAAAGAATGTACATCACTCGCAAATGGGCGTTATCCTCAAACGTATGATGTTGCGGGCAGCAGAAAAGGTTGCGGATCAGATGGGCATCGAGGCCCTGGTTATGGGGGATAGCGTTGCGCAGGTATCCAGTCAGACCTTGGCAAACATGAGTGTGATTAATAAAGTCACCGATACCTTGGTATTACGCCCGCTTATTACCATGGATAAACAAGATATTATCTCTTTGTCAGCAAAAATCGGTACAGAAGAATTTGCCAAGAATATGCCGGAATATTGTGGTGTGATCTCCGATCGCCCAACAACTCGTGCCAAGATGGAACGAATTCTGGAAGAAGAAGATAACTTTGACTTTGAAGTACTCGAGCGCGCAGTAGAACAGCGGGTGAGCACTAAAATCGATGAAGTGATGTCAAGAATCCAAACCATCGCTGAAGTTGATTTGGTGAATGTGCCTGAGGTTGATGATGTGATTATCGATATCCGCCACCCGGACGAAGTTGAAAAAAGTCCGCTTGTTTTGACGAATAATGAAATCAAGAACATTGCG
>NZ_LWGG01000109.1:0-818 GCF_001635365.1 Oleiphilus sp. HI0128
TTTTGGCTATGATTGTGCTGCTGAATTTTGTGTCATCCACTACTAGAATGGAAAGATCGAGATTGGGCATGAGTCCAGGTCCTTATCCGAGTCTCTGATTCTTCAATACGATATACAAATCCGTTTACTATTTCGGCTATCGCGTGTAGCGCTAAGCGCTTATGGTCAGCGTGCTTAGTTGCTACAAAATTCTACTGCGAGAAAAAGTTACTCAGCTTTATTATTGTTTCCCCAGTTTAGACGTGTTTTTAGCTTTGTGCGAAAGTCATTTACAAGAGATTCTCTTGAAACTGATTTTTCAAGTAACTACTCAAGTCACTACCCGCTATAATGGGGAAAATTTATTGTTAATGATACGCGGGAGTATACCATGCCATCTTTTGATACGGTCTCAGAACTTGACATGCATGAGGTCACAAATGCAATTGATCAAGCAAAACGTGAACTAGGTAACCGTTGGGACTTTAAAAATGTTCAGGCCGATATTGTTGTCGAAGGGACACGAGTCACTTTTTCAGCCGAGCAGGACTTTCAGCTTGAACAGCTTATCGAAATGCTGCAGATGGCATTTGCTAAACGAAAGCTTGATGTTCGTTCTCTGACTGAGGCGGGTGACAGTAAAGCGGGCAAGTTAGTTAAAAGAAGTTTTGATATCAAACAGGGAATTGATAAAGATGTTGCACGAAAAATGGTTAAGATGGTGAAAGAAGCCAAGCTTAAAGTTCAGGTGGCAATTCAAGGTGATAAAGTTCGTGTTACGGGTAAAAAACGAGATGACTTGCAAGAAGTGATGCGCTTCTTCAAAGAATCGGATCTTG
>NZ_LWGG01000110.1:0-733 GCF_001635365.1 Oleiphilus sp. HI0128
GCATACAAATAAGTGTTCACCCTGCTCTTAATATCACTCACCTAAAAGACTCCGTCGACACACACTTACAGCCCAGAAACCCTGTTAAATTGGATTTCCAGACTAATACCTGAGACTAATAAACGCTCCAGTATACCCCATTCAGAGCATGGGGTCATGACTGCTCTGAATATGGAACTTTAATTATCCTGAAGACTTGCTGAATGGGCATTCATGCACTTTAATTAGTAATCATAAATACATCCCGTGGAAAGACCTTTTCATATGACAACACGCGTCCTGATCTGCGACGACTCCAGCGTAGCTAGAAAGCAAATGGCGAGAACCTTGCCAAGTGACTGGGAAATAGAAGTTTCATTTGCGAAACATGGTGAAGAAGCATTGGCAGCCATTAAAGAGGGTTTGGGAGACATTATGTTTCTCGACCTCAACATGCCAGTCATGGATGGTTATGAAACCTTAGAGCAGATTCAGAAACAAGATTTGCCAACGATGGTAATTGTCGTATCAGGAGATATTCAACCTGAAGCACATGAACGCGTTAAGGCTCTAGGCGCAATCGACTTCATTAAGAAACCTACTTCGACTGAAGCGCTCACAGAGCTACTTGAGAAATTTGGCCTTTACAGAGCACCAGAGCCCTCAGCCGCTCCTGCTACGCCTGCAAGAGCACCGATAATTAAGAAAGGTGAAATCGGCAATATTGGCACCCGCGACTGCATGCAAGAAATAG
>NZ_LWGG01000111.1:0-829 GCF_001635365.1 Oleiphilus sp. HI0128
TACTTCCAACAGGTTGGCGGGCTCGAATGTTACCCGGTAACCGGTGAAATTACCTACGGTTTGGAACGTATCGCGATGTACCTTCAGGGTGTGGATAGCGTTTATGACTTAATCTGGGCGCATGGGCCAGATGGTGATGTGACCTATGGCGATGTTTTCCACCAGAACGAAGTGGAAATGTCGACTTACAACTTTGAGCACGCCAATACTGATGCGCTTTTTGCACAGTTTGATACCTGTGAAGCTGAAAGTCAGAAGATGATTGACCAGGGTTTGCCATTACCAGCGTATGAGTTGGTGCTTAAGGCTTCCCACACATTTAACATGCTGGATGCCCGCCATGCGATCTCGGTCACTGAACGTCAGCGCTATATACTGCGTGTTCGAGGCTTGGCACGATCCGTTGCCCAGGCATATTTTGATAGTCGTAAAGAATTAGGCTTCCCTCTGGCTCCTGAAGGGATTCGTGAAGAAGTCCTTGCCAGCTTAGAAAACGCTGGTTCAAAGTCGGACAAAGGAGGCAAGAAATAATGTCTACGCAAGATTTTCTCGTTGAAATCGGGACTGAAGAACTTCCACCGAAAGCACTGAAGAAGCTCTCGGACTCCTTTACCAGTGGTATCGAAGCAGGCTTAAAAGATGCGGCTTTGAACTATGCTGAGGTAAAGGCTTTCGCTAGCCCCAGACGTTTAGCTGTTCGAGTTAAAGGTTTGGACGTGCAGCAAGCTGATAAGTCAGTTGAAAAGAAAGGCCCGTCAAAGAAAGCCGCTTATGATGCTGAAGGGAATCCTTCTCGCGCCTTGACTGGTTTTACCGGCTCGTTAGGTAT
>NZ_LWGG01000112.1:0-16653 GCF_001635365.1 Oleiphilus sp. HI0128
TGGCGTATAGTTTTTAGATTTGTTGTTAGATGCTTTGAATTTACTGCCATCAATCGCGACAAGCGCATCGCTAAACATGTTCATCTGACGACACAAATCGATGAACGTTCGACAGCACTGTTTAATCCCTTTACCGTTATTCTTCCTAAAATCTGCAATGGTTTTGAAGTCTGGTGCAAGTCTCTCAGTTAACCACATTAGTTCGATATTGCGGTTAGCTTCTCGCTCTAATCGGCGTGAGGATTGAATTCGGTTCAGGTAGCCGTAGAGGTATAACTTAAGTAGCATTGCTGGGTGATAATTGGGACGCCCTGTATCTTTTGGGACAACACCTTTAAAGCCAAGTTCGTTTAAGTCGAGCTCATCAACAAAAACATCAATCACTCTGACAGGGTTTTCAGTACTGACGAAGTCATCGAGGACTTCAGGGAAAAATGTCGCCTGAGATCGGCTTTTACCCTTAATATGGTGGGACATAACAGCTCACTTCCTTGTTTTTAAGCTGTTGAGAATTATACCAAACTTGTTAATTCGAAAATGATACTTGCGTATATTTATGATCTGCTCACAGCAAAAACTGAACCACAGTTTTCACACAGCCTGAGCACAAAGCGCTAGTTTATTAGCTCCAAGATATTTTCGACTGACAACATACCAGGATTACAAGTACGTATGCAAAATTACCGTTTTAATCACTTATTTAGATAAGGGTAATGCAGCCAGTTTTAAAATTGAGCCAATGCTTACACTCGACCTAAAACGCTCTTTTCTCATTGAAACTGTTGTAAAAGGTTATCCCTTTGAATACTCTCACCAAAGATATTTTTTAGCTGTAAAAAACAAACCAACATATTGATTGGAAACCTCAAAGACAATTGGTAAATCATAGCTACAAGATACATTTCAACATTCGCTTTATGTGCAAAGTACGGGTATTTATGCGAGAACCAATTTCAGTCAGTGTATTTCTTTATCGAGAAACTAGAAACCAAAGACAGTATCTGTTGTTAAAGCGGGTACCTCGCCCAGACTTAGCTCTTTCTGGTTTTTGGCAAAGTGTTACTGGGGGGAAAGAGCTAGGCGAGAGCCTTCAAAAAGCTGCGATCCGAGAAGTTTTCGAAGAGTCAGGTATATGCATCTCAAATATTGGTAAGTCAATCTACCAGTATGAATACGCTATTAAACCAGAGTGGCAATCAAAGTACGCAAGAGAGCACAATACTATTCAAGAATTCGTTTTCTCTGCGCCTGTAAGTACCGACCCAATATTATCCAGCGAACATTGTGAGTTTGGCTGGTTCAGTTTTGAGAGAGCTAAAGCAATGTTAGAATTTCAACTTAGCATCAAAGCATTAGCGGTTATTGAGGCTTCGTTAGCTACATAATATACTTAAAAACCCCTTTCCTACCGCACAAAAAAGCAGCGCTGTAGTCACAAAGAGATCAACTCTGTTTATACAATTTTACAACCGAAGGAAGTTTCGTGAAATTATCGCTAATGGCAGCAATATCAAAGAATGGAGTCATAGGGAACGGCCCAGATATACCGTGGAGCGCAAAAGGAGAGCAGTTACTATTTAAGGCAGTCACCTATAATCAGTGGCTTTTAGTCGGACGAAAAACCTTCACGTCTATGGGAGCTTTGCCTAATCGTAGATATGCTGTCGTAACCCGTTCAAGCTTCACATCAGATGATAAGAATGTCTTAGTATTTTCAACGATCGAAGATGCTCTAATCCATTTAGAGAAAATAACAGATCATGCAATTGTATGTGGTGGCGGCGAAATATATAACAGCTTAATCGGCAAAGTTGATACCTTACATATTTCAACTATCGACATTGAGCCCGAGGGGAATATCTATTTCCCGAAAATCCCTAGTAGTTTTAAGCTAGTTTTCACTCAAGACTTCGTGTCCAACATAAATTATAGTTACCAAATATGGCAAAATGATTAAGAGGCCTTGATGCGCCTCCAGTCTTATAGAATAAACTGTTGGGTACGCCTAGATGACAAAGTACGAATTATACCTTTGCGATACAAGTGGAGAGCACACACCTGTTGCAATGTTTATATCCAATACACCTTTTCTACCAGTTTCGGTCGGAGAAAGGTTTGATGACCACGGTTGGGATAGGCTCGATGGTGTTGGACGGATCGCATCCGAACAATCTCCTAAGAGGTATATTGTGCACTCAATTAAGCATACGATACTCACTAAGCAAGATATCTTGACGGTCCAGTATTGGCTAAACTTAGAGCCATATGACGGACCAAGGTCGGCAGCATGGGGTGATTGTTAGTGGCGCCCACCAAGGATCCGCCCCTCTGAGTAAACGCTAATTTCGAACAGACGTTCGTTATCGACGAACTAATTCTATAAGATGTTGCAGTTCGAACTTCACCTACGAAAATATAAAAGTGATCTTAAACAATTAGATCACCCTTGAGTAAGGTGACAAAGCTAATTATGTTTCATTTTATCTAGCCTAACTTTTTCCCCAGAAGTTCTCAAAAACCAGCTCATTCAAGTCGAATTTTTCTGACCATTTTTCCATCACGAGCATCGGTTTCTCATAGAACCCATCAACATGACCAATACACAGAATCGCAACGGGATGGCTTCCTTGAGGCATTTCAAGAAGCTGTTTAAGGTCCTCCGGTTCAAACAAAGATACCCATCCCATGCCTACACCTTCGGCGCGAGCGGCTAGCCACATATTTTGAATGGCGCAGGATAAGGATGCCAGATCCATTTCTGGCAAGGTCCGTCTTCCAAATATATGTTCATCGCGTTTGTCAGGCAACGCAGCTACAATTACTTCTGAACATTGAAGTATGCCCTCTACCTTCAGTTTGAGAAAATCTTGCTCACGCTCTCCTAGGGCTTGCGCAGTAAATTTTCGCTCTTTATCCACGAGTAAATGAATTGAGTGCTTAATATCGTAATTCTTGATTCGGATAAAACGCCAAGGCTGCATTAATCCAACACTAGGCGCCAAGTGAGCTGCCGCAAGAATTCTACCGAGCGTAGTTTCTTCTAGCGGCTGACCATTAAAATGGCGCATATCCCTGCGCTCAGCCATAACGCGGTATATTGCCTTTTTATCGGCTTCAGGATAACTGAACGACTTACTCATGACTTAGAGCCCATCTCATCATCCTTACGGCTATTGGCGATGCGCAAGCGGCGTTTTATCACTGGCGCTAGCTATTTTCTCTTTTTCTTCATCGAGTATTTCTTGAGGAAATTGTCTCATGAAACAATTACAAATCCCGTCACCTATCATGGTTCGTGGCCCCATTGGGTGTCCGATATGTTTGTAAACGCCATGGGAATGCCCATGACTATGTGAGTGGCCATGAGAGTGGCCATGAGAGTGTGAGTGGTCATGAGAATGACCGTGTGAATGTTCATGACTAGGTGAGTCATCGTGCGAATGACTGCTTTCAGACACGCTGCCATTTGGATTATTCGGGTCAAATTCAGCATGATGGTGATGCACGTCAACCTCTCCTGCCGCCAGCCTCCGCTTGAACGATGACATTAAGTTTTCTGGCAGTAACTGATTCGTCATAATTTCACGCACACGAACTTCAAATGCATCGATAACTTTTTCATGATCATTAAGATAAGGCGTCTTAATGAACTCGCTATCAGGAAACTGTCCGGCGACATGGTCTACATATCCGTAAATACGTTTAATTAACCTGCCTGTGAACAGAAAATACGGTGCCACCACTATTTTTTTAAAACCGAGTTTTACCAATCGCTCCAAGCCTTCTCCAACCGATGGGTAGGTTACCCCTGAGTAAACCGTATCAGCCCAGCCAAAACCCATATTCTCATTGACGATTCGAGTCAGTTTAGCCACTTCCGCGTTTGCCATGGTATCTGACGTTCCGCGCCCTACAACCACTAGCATAGTGTCATAAAGTTGATCTGGAGGGTTGTTGGAGTCTAGCCCGAGTGACTCATATATTCTTGCTTGAAACGCCTCGATCATCGCTTCGTGCAAGCCGAGTTCATTGCCGTAAGCGACTTTCACGTTCCCCTTTTTCTCTTCGAATGTCGTCAATACAGATGGAATGTCGTTCTTTGCGTGAGTTGCGGCAAACAACATTCCTGGAACCGCGTAGATCTCTTCGACACCTTGATCAATTAACGAGTTTAGACCCATATGAATGTTGGGTGCGGAGAACTCCAAAAAGCCATATTCGACAGGCATATCTGGAAATCGTTTTTTTAGTCCTGCTGCGACACGCCCAAATTCACGCTCTGCGCCTTTGTCTCGACTGCCATGGCCACAGACCATAATGCCACGTTTTACTTCCACTGATTGATCAGCCATATTGCCTCTCCATTTGTATGTCGTTTGCGGTGCCAGCAAAATATTTTTTTAATGCGTGCATGCTTTGTTTAATTTTATGATTTAGTTCCGTCACTTGTTGGACGTTTTGTATATCGACAAAGCCTATCCTAATTAAAGAATGCCCTTTACCGATTTTGATTAATCGAAGTAAAACACCGTGCTGTGCAAACACTTCGAATAGTCGTTTTGCTTTTTCATCTTCGAGGGTATAGGTCGAAAACAACAATTGGTGGGCTTCTGATACATCGCCCCCTTGTTCTCGCAATTGAATAAATAAACCTTGCCACAGCTTTTGGTTATCTCGAGACAAGTCGAGGTATCGCTGGCGCGCGTCAGCTTGCCATTGCGCATCAAGAAACGCTCGAGTCGCTATTTCTTGGGCAGGCCCATTGACATCCCAAACACCAATGAAAGCCTTCATCTCATGCAAAAGCGTTTGGCCCGCAAAAACAAAACCGAGCCTCAAGCCTGGTAAGCCAAAGAATTTACCGAATGATCTTAATACCACCATATTCGCTGCAAAATTAGCACCCAAAACACTTTGCTCAGGACAGAGGTCTGCAAACGCTTCATCCACGATTAACGCAGCGCCCTCAGTAAGTTGTGATGACCAATACTTCAATGTTTCGGGTGAGAAAGTGATGCATGTGGGGTTGTTTGGATTTATCACCAGCAAATGAAATGCGTCGCCAGATGCAAGCCGTTTTTCTATGACTTTTTTTGCGTCATCAACGTTGTTCGATGGATAATAAACCAACTCCGCCCCATGCTGACGCCAGGCCTCGGCGTGCTCTTGATAACCGATATCAGGCAAGACAATCGGAAAATTCTTCAGGCACTTTGGCAGCGAAGCAATAGTTTGTTGTGAGCCATTTGTCGCAAAGAAATCATGCTGCCCGTAATAGCCTCGAACGGCGCTGCGAAAATTATCCTTCTGATATGGCATTCGAGTTAAGTACTCTGTAGATATATCCACGTCTGGGTAATGCATAGGGCTAATGCCCGTCGAGAGGTCAATCCACTTTTCTATAGGGACACCATAGCATTTTGATGCCGTTTCGAGATCTCCCCCATGAAGAATTCGGTCGTCAACTCTACTCATCATGCCTGCTCCTGCTTTTCATCCAAAGCCAAGAGCACATCCTGTAATTTTTCCGGATACTGGCCAGGAGCACCCCAAAGCCCACGTTGCGTCGCTTCTAATAAGCGTTCTGCCATTTCTTCAAGCACAGAGGGGTTGTTCTCCAAGAGAAAATTGAGGTTATCCGAGTCGAGTATCAAGGTATCAGTCACGGCCTCGTATTGATAATCATCAATCAGATTGGTGGTGGCATCATAGGCGAACATATAATCAATGCTCGCCCCCATCTCAAAGGCACCTTTGTAACCATGCTCTCGCATCGCATGAATCCATTTAGGGTTTAACACTCGCGAACGGACAACCCGGTTCAGCTCCTCTTTCAAGGTTCTAATCTTAGGAGATGACGGGTTGGAATGGTCATTGTGATACACCGTTGGTGCATCCCCCGAGAACACTTCAACCGCGTTGCTCATGCCCCCTTGGAACTGGTAATAATCATCAGAGTCCAAGATGTCGTGCTCTCTATTATCCTGGTTTTGCGAAACCACCTCTAATTGCGACAATCGAAAACGGAAAGCTTCCTTGGCATCGACACCGTCTCCCGCCTCGTTACCGTAGGCATAGCCACCCCAATTCAGATAGGCATCGGCTAGATCACTCTTTTGCTCCCAACAACGCTCGTCTATCAAGCCCTGTAGACCCGCACCATAAGCGCCGGGCTTACTACCAAACACACGATAACTCGCCTGCCTTCTAGCCAAATCGGCATTTAACCCCGTCAGTGTTAGTTCATCGATACGCTCTAACACATGCTGTTGAATGATGTTCTCGTTTCCAGGTTCTTCGATATCGACAATCGTTTGCACGGCCGCATCAAATAATTTCATGACGTTAGGAAATGCATCTCTGAAAAAGCCCGAGACCCGCAAGGTCACATCGACACGAGGTCGTTGCAGCAATTGGGTGCTCAGCACTTTAAAATCAACAACACGGTTAGATCCCGGCGCCCAAATAGGTTCGACGCCCATCAGAGCAAAAGCCTGAGCGATATCATCGCCACCGGTTCGCATGGTTGCCGTACCCCAAACTGACAAACCTAGCTGTTTGGGATAATCACCATGCGCTTGAAGATGACGTTCGATCAAAGCTTGGGCCGAACGCTTTCCTATTTCCCACGCCGCCGGGGACGGTATGGCACGATTATCAACGGAAAAGAAATTACGCCCTGTCGGCAAGGTATCCAATCTTCCTCGCGTTGGTGCGCCACTCGGGCCAGGGTCAATGCGCTTACCTCTTAAGCCCTTGATGATTGAGCCCAACTCCAGTTCTGCACTTTTTCTCAACGCAGCTAAGAGCACGTCTTTTGTATAATTGAGCTGCGCTAGTGTAGAAGGTAATTGCGCAAGCAACGGAATTGATTCGTCAGACAAGACATAGGTTTCTACTAGCTTTTTGGCAAGCAGTTCTAGTCGCTCACGTGTATCCGCTTCGGTACGCCAAAGTCCTTCATCTAGTTCGGCTAAGCATTCAGGTCTCGTGCCCTCCCAAGCTTCCGCACCTGCAGACAGTGGATCAAATAGATCATCGTCACCTTTAATATCTAAATCCAGAACCAGGTTATGAAGAATTCCCTGACTGTGTTTCTCACCACCACGAGGCAAGCGCAGTAAGGCCACTATCGTATCCGAAAGCTTCTCCTTGTTTGGCAGCACCCCTAGTATATGCAGACCATGTCGTATCTGCGCTTCCTTGATGTCACATAAATACGCATCGAGCCGATTTAGTACAGCGTCTTCATCTGACGTATCTTCAGTGCCAAGTTCGTCTAGCACATTGCTATCTTTTACCTGATCCAAAATCGCTTTTCGGAGATAGACTTCGCGCTTGTCGTCCATTCCCATTGCCTGGTAATACTCATCGACTAGCGACTCTAACTCGGCTAGTGGTCCATAGGTTTCAGCCCTTGTCATGGGTGGCATTAGATGATCGATAATGGCCGCTTGGGTTCGCCTCTTTGCTTGAGCACCCTCACCTGGGTCATTCACAATAAACGGATAAAAATGCGGCATAGGGCCAAGCGCAATATCAGGCCAACATTCTGATGATAAGGCCGAGCCTTTTCCGGGTAACCATTCCAGATTGCCATGTTTACCAACATGAATCACCGCTTCCACCTTATAGACATGTCTCAGCCAAAAATAGAAAGCTAAGTAGTTGTGCGGTGGGATCAAATCCGGGTCATGGTAGTTTGCGACCAGATCAATATTGAATCCTCGTGCAGGTTGAATACCAACAAAGATCTCGCCCAAACGAATACCCGATATCATCAGTCGCCCTTGCCGAAACTTGTTGTCGTCCTCTGGCTGTCCCCACTGATCTATTACTGCTTTCTGTGACGATTCGGGTAACGCAGAAAACAGCTTCTTATAGGTCTCGACACAAAGACTTTGCCAACATGGCAAATGGTGCAAGGTATTTGGATTATTGGTGACAGAAGTTAGCAATGCTTCGATCAATGCATTTCCCGATTCGGGAATATCGCTAACGGGGTAACCAGCATCGGCCAAGGCACTCAGAATTTGGCAGGCTGAATTGGGTGTGTCTAACCCAACGCCATTCCCTATCCGGCCATCCTTCGTCGGATAATTCGCGAGTATCATCCCGATGCGTTTTTCTGAATTTGGCTTCACCGCAAGTCGGCAATATCGCCATGCTAATTCCGCTACGAAATGTGCCCGTTCAGCATTTAATTCATATTGAACGATACTCGACTGGGCATGCTCGTCGTAGAAACTCTCGCTCTTAAAACTAAGTGCACGGGTTGCAATCCTACCATCCATTTCAGGAAGCACGACTTGCATCGCTAAATCTCGGCTTCTCAAGCCTTGGCTATGCGCTAACCAGTCTTCTTCTGTACTACCTGACAATACCAACTGCAAAACAACAAGGTCTTTCTCAAAGGGCGATTGGAAAGTACTTGGCTCAGAACTAAGATCGGGGCTCGCCACGGTATTGGTTGCAAACCCAGTCGCATTCAGTACCAACTGTACATTTGCCTGGTCGATTAATGCGTTAACCAAGGAGAGTGATGACGGGTCTTTTAGCGAACTAATCGCAACGGGTAACACAGAAAGCTGATGCTGTTCCAAGACACTAATTAGCGCATCGAACATCGTGGTATTAGCGCTTTGCAAATGACTTCGATAAAACAACAGCATTACGGTTGGATTATCTTGGCCAGCCTTATTGCTTACCTTGTCTTGCCAAGCTAATAAGGTCCCCTGCTCTACACCCGGCTCGTAAATCATACATTTGGGTAAGGGCCTCGGCTCTTGCCATGACAACGTTAGATCAGCTAATAATCTGACATAACGCGCAATAATAAAGTGATAAAGATGTCGGGCATTCTCGACGCCGCCTTCACGCAAGTAACGCCAAACACGGTGCGCATCCTGAGGCACTACCGAACTAGCATCAGATAAGTCCGGATCAGGATTATCATCCCCAGGAACCACAATTAAGGTTCTAGGAGCGTCCGGTGTTTGTGCGTTCTGCCAGTCAACCAAGCGCTCCAAACCATAGGCCCAATAACTCGCGCCACCCAATAAGGATACGACAACGACTTGGGCCGACTCCAAGACCTTATGCTCATACAAGTCATACGCAGCAGGCTTTAACAATTGCATCCAGTTCGCCAAACGCACTTGCGGAAAGTTCACATCGTGTTGGTGATCTTCGTGCATATTTTGTAGCGCATACGACAGTGCAGACAAACTACTGTCTGCCGATGTCAGTATAACTACCTCTGCGGGGCTTTGATCGAGATCGATAATACCTTCATCATCGACAAAACCACCCGGTTTAGCTGCTAGCAAATGCATAAAAAAATCACCAAATTCTGCCTTTCAATATCGCTTGTCTAATGGGTGCGTTTAAACCTGTTTGCCTAAACCCGTCCACCTAAACCAGGGCGTTTTCTAATACGCTTTGGATGACCGCTTTCTCGATGCCTTTTCCGATAAAAACGAGCGATGTTTTTCTTGGCTCGCCTGCTTGCCATGGGCGGTCAAAATAACTGTCTAGACGCTTACCCACAGCCTGCAATACTTGTCTCATTGGCTTACCTGGCAAAGCTGCAAAACCTTTTACTCTGAAGATATTGAAGTCACTAACAACGTTTTGTATCGCTGCTTGAATTTTATCGCTATCGACTTCACCGATCTGAATCACAAACGAATCGAAATGGTCATGTGCATGCTCGTGATGTTCGCCGTGCGCATGGTGATGATCATGGTGATTATGTATTTGCTCGATACGCTCTTCAGCCGCAGCATCAATGCCGATGATGGCATTGAGCTCTGCTTCACCGTTACTGATATAGGTCGTTTTGACTTCGCTTGGTACGCGCTTGCCGACAATCGTTTCAACCAATTGACGTTGTGGCGCGTCTAGCAAATCATTTTTGCTAACCACAACCAAGTCTGCAGCACTCAATTGATCGTCTAACAGTTCTTGCAAGCTAGGGTCGTGATCAAGACTTTCATCGGCCAAACGCTGTGCCTGAACCTTACCTTCATCGTGCGCAAATCGCCCTGATGCCACCGCTGGACCATCGACAACCGTTACCACGGCATCGACGGTGCAATATTCTTTAATGCCAGGCCAATTGAATGCCTGCACTAAGGGCTTGGGTAGTGCTAAGCCACTGGTCTCAATCAGAATGTGATCGATATCATCACGACGCTCTACAAGCTGCTGCATAACAGGCAGAAACTCTTCTTCCACCGTACAGCAAATGCAACCATTGGCGAGTTCGTAAATACCATTGTTAGCGCTAGAGTCGGAGTCAACAACACCACTTTCAGCACCATCTTCTTCACAAGACAAAGGACAGCTACGTAGCAGGTCCGCATCAATATCAAGTTCACCAAATTCATTGACAATAACGGCGATTCGTTTGCCTTCAGCTTGCTGAATGACATTTGATAGTAAGGTGGTTTTACCACTTCCTAAAAAGCCAGTAACGACGGTGGTAGGTATTTTATTTAATTGCATCATTTATCTCGCTGTACTCTCGTTGTTGTTCTATCTTGGTTGTCTTTGTGCTTAATCAAACTCACCGACAACGTGTGTTGTTTTCTGCTGCTAGCGCTTCACTTGTCTCGGTACATCTGGTTTAACCTTGGGCCGATAGACATGCGCTTTGTCTTTGGCATATAGATAAGAATCGGCAAAATCGTCGGTATCCAACACATGACCGACCAGGATCAAAGATGTTCGAGTAAATTTCTTTTCGCGTACTTTTTCGACGATATCTTTTAATGTTCCTGTGACTTTGTCTTCATCGGGCCAACTGGTTCTGTAACACACAGCTGCAGGGCAGTCTTCGCCATAATGCGGAATCAGCTCTCCAACAATTTTATGGATGCGGGTGACGCCAAGATGGATCGCGAGGGTCGCGCCGCTTTGTGCCAGCTGCGGAAGCCGCTCTCGCTCAGGAAACGGAGTTTTGCCTTCATAGCGCGTCATAATTAGCGTTTGAGAAACGCCAGACAAGGTCAACTCTTTACCTAAATACGCGGCAGACGCAGCAACAGCACTGACACCCGGTATGATTTCATAATCAATACCAGCTTGCTCTAGCCGTCTAATTTGCTCACCAATCGCACCATAAAGTGAAGGGTCACCACATTGAAGCCGCGCAACGTCTTTACCTTCTTGGTGGGCTTTCTCAATGTGCTGGCTAATTTCTTCTAAGTCGATAGAGGCGGTATCGACAATCAACTCTGCTTTATCTTCAACTGAATCCAAGACCTCTCTGGGTATCAATGAACCGGCGTACAAAACAACAGGACAACGCTCAAGTATACGCTGGCCTTTTAGGGTCATGAGCTCTGGGTCACCCGGACCGGCTCCAATAAAATAGACTGTCATAGTTTTTTCTTATAGCCTCTTGGCGTGTAAACCCATTCTTTTTTGCCATTGACGATATGTCGAGATTCGCTGTTTCCAACGCTCACAAGCGTGAACATATCAACGTCTTTGGCATCTAACTTATCTAGGGTGGTAATGGTGATGGACTCGTCTTCACGGGTTAATTGGCGCCCCAACAAAACGGGCGTCGAAGCCGGTCGGTACTGGAGCAAAACGTCTCGCGCATGGTTCAACTGCCAATCACGCTTTTTAGATACGGGGTTATAGAACGAGATAACAAAGTCACCTTGGCCAGCGCTATGAATACGCTTTTCGATCGTCTCCCAAGGCGTTAGCAAATCAGATAACGATACGGTACAAAAATCATGACCGAGCATGGCGCCGACACGGCTTGCGCCCGCTTGCATGGCAGAGATTCCAGGGACAACGTCTATCTCAACATCTAGCCATTCTGGATGATCTAAGGCCTCGCCTTGCGCTTGCTTTAAGAGTTGTTGATCCAACAATTCAAACACCAACGTTGCCATCGCATAAATGCCGATGTCGCCACTCGAAACCAAGGCGGTTGTTTTACCGCTAGCCGCGAGATCTAAGGCGAGTTTAGCTCGCCCGATCTCTTCCCCCAAAGGTAACTCGTGATGTGTTTTTCCATCACACACATCACCTAACAAGTCGAGATACAAACCGTACGCGACCAAATCTGAACTGGCTCCAATGGCGCTAAGCGCTTTCGGCGCCACAAGAGATCTATCACCAGGACCGGTGCCCACTACAAATAACTGACTCATGCTAATTTTGTTTCCTGCTCTTAATTCAAATGAACTATTTTTCCAATACGACCTAAGCACTATTACTTATCTGACGCTGTCTTAGTAAAGCTCCGTGCAATCGCGCACGTGGCTTTCTTTGTCTTTTGTTTCGATAAAACCAACTCCGCTGGCGCAGACGTCGTCTTTTGTGCCGAATACAATGCCGCCGATTCAGCGACCCCATACACGCCAACTGTGTCGAATATATAATCTGACTTTACGCTCAGCTGAGACTCAACCGTCGCCAACTGATCTTTGTCCCATGTGAGATACGGTAAAGCCAGGGATGCCGCCAAATCGATTAACCCTTGTTCGTCCGCCTTAATATCAATGCTTGCGATGCCGCTAATCTGTGAAAGCTCTAAACCCTTTTCCACAAGGCATTGTTCTAGCAAGGCACGAAGTTCTGACTCAGGGCAATGCCGCTCGCAGCCCATGCCCACGATGTAGATTGGTTTCAAATACGGATCCGCCGTCGTTAAGACCAAGCTTGCACTGAGTACTTCCGAAATAATTCGCCCAAACTCATTCGCGCCACCTTCATGCCCGGACAGCAAGGGAATAACAAATTCGCCACGTTCATCCAGAACGAGGACGGGCGGGTCTTCATGTTTGTTCACCATTACCGGCGCGAGTGTTCGCATGACAATGCCTGTGGCACAGATTAAAATCTGTCGTTCGCCGGCGCGAAATGAGTCTTGCACCGTTTGCGCAAAGGGTTGCGGTTTAAACGACACCTCGACTTCATTCGTAAGCGCAGTTGAATCGGTTCTAATTGCGCTTGCTAAGCGTTCTGCCAAACAGCGCCCGGCTTCGGTTAACGCGAAAATTCTAATCACGACTTCTCTCCTCTGAGCTACGATCTGCCGATGGTAAAACCACAAACAAAGAAAAATACGGCCCTTGCTCTGGAGATAATTGAGTTATATCGCTCACAATCTTCTGATTATCTCGGCCGATATATTCAAGATACGTGGCGTCGGCTAATCTTCCCGTTCGCTCAAGCAATGCCAATATTCTTGGGCGGGCCTGCCCTGCTTTCATGATCACCACACTATCGTGCTCGCTAAGGGCTCGCTCTATTTGCGAATCCTGATGACGGCCACTGACCACAACAAACGATTCTTTTAACATTGTAAGCGGTTGCATCATCGCGCTGGCAGCAGCATTCACAGACGAAATACCTGGGATCACCTGACAGGGGTAGTCATCCTGAAGCCGCTCAAGTAAGTAGGCAAACGAGCCGAAAAATAAGGGGTCGCCTTCACACAAAAACGCCACATCCTGCCCCGCATCAAGCGCCGCTTTTATCCGAACAGCGCCACTGTCGTAAGCGTGATTCGCTAAGGTACGATCCTTCGACATCGGCATCTCGATCACGACATCCTCAAGAACATTAAGACCCTGATCCGCCGCTCTCTCTTCACGTTCTGTCAGCGCGTTTCTTGCAATCATTTTCGCTTGTGAGCTACCGGTTTCACCACTGAGATAGCTGATCACTGGCGCGTTCTGGATTACTTTGAATGCCTTCATCGTTAGTAAGTCAGGATCACCCGGCCCAACGCCAACACCATAAAAGGCGCCGAGCTTATTCTGATTGACCTGCTGCTGGTTAGACATGATCCAAGGCCTCATTCGTTGCTGTCTTTTCTACTTTCACAAACTTATAAAGTGTGACGGGTAGTTGTGGTTTGTAATACAACTCACCCGCCAGCGTTTCGCCGCGACTAACGGCCAGCTCAAATGTTTCGACATGGCTTGTTTCATCGCTGAACCGAGATTGGTAAAACTGATAAAGTTGTTGGCGCGTTTGTTCGGTCACGGCACTGGCGACGACCATCCCACGCTCTGGTAGTTGCTCCCAGGCTAGATTTAGAATGTCTAATAACTGACCGCCGCTTCCGCCCACAAAAACCTTGTTAGCCGCGGGCAAAGTTGAACAAATATCAGGTGCACTGCCCTCAACAATTGACAAGTTTGGTTCAACTGCGAAACGGTGCTGATTCGCCTTCAAGCAGTCTAACCTCTCCGGATGATGCTCGATTGCATGAACCTGGGCACCTTTACCCCACAACGCTAGCTCTGTGGCAACACCACCGCAACCTGCCCCAACATCCCAAATGCAATCGTCTGTTGTCGGTTCTAACAAAGACAATATCGCTAAGCGAACTTCACGCTTGGTAATCATGCCTTTACCGGGTGCTTTGTCCGTCACAAACTGCTCATCCGGAATTCCCGGAAATGTCGGCGTATATTGCGTCGATTCAAGTGTCTGTAAACACACGACATTTAAGGGATCAAAACGTTGGCTTTGTGCCTCTCCATCAATGAGTTCATCAATTGATAATAGACGTACCCGTTCGTCTGAATAACCAAGCTTTTCGCAGACCGTCAGCGCTGCCATTTCAAAGCCACGGCGTTGGCATTCTTTAGCAATTGCATGCGCAGAACTATTTTGATCAGTGAGCAATACATAGCATGTATGCGGTTTGAGCTGAGTGGTCAAAGATTGTAATGGACGACCATGCAGTGAAATAACCTCAACATCTTGTAAGGACCAGCCGAGTCGATGGCAAGCGGCTTGAATGCTGGACACGCCCGCATGAAAACAAAGTTGATCTTGCCTCAAATCCGAAAAGCTCTGCCGTACCCATTTTCCGATACCAAAAAATAGCGGATCACCTGAGGCTAGCAAGGCAACTGTTTCACCTTCGTCCAGATAGCTCGCCAATTGCCCTTTTAAAATAGAGAGCTTAGGAAGCTGCTCAGTCACCTGCCTTTCTGAAATCCACCAGCGAACCGTCTCTAACTGTCTCTGGGAACCAATAATACGATCTGCTGACTGCAAAGCACTCAAGGCGACTTCGTCCAAGTTCGCTTGCTCCGAAACGCCAAGGCCAATTACATGTAAGGGCATTAATACCACTCCCCGCGATTACAGCGTAAAAGCGCATTACAAGCCGCGGCGGTAACTGCACTGCCACCTTGGCGGCCAGCCAAGGTTATACACTCCACGCCTAATTTTTTGTGTTCTTCCCAAAGCGCTTCTTTAGATTCTGCTGCGCCGACAAAGCCGACTGGCATGCCGATGATAAGCGCCGGTTTGTCTGCGCCTTGTTCCAACATTTCAAGTAATCTGAACAAGGCCGTTGGAGCATTCCCTATCAATACAACGCTGTCTTTCAAGAAGGGTGTCCAAGAACTTAAGGCAGCCATCGACCTTGTTTCGCCTAGTTGTTTAGCCTGTTGAATGGTGTCGTTATCGTTCAAAAAACACAGGGGCTCTCGTTCAATCATGCGCTTAGTAACGCCTTGCTTGACCATCTCCACATCGCACAAAATTGGCTTATTCTGACCCAAGGACGCTCTGCCTTTTTCGCAAGCACCTGCGCTAAACAGAATCTTATCCGTCAGCTCGGGCATACCTAAGCTATGTACGACACGCATCACGACCTGTTGTTGTTCTTTATCGAAACAACTCAAGTTGCTTAGCTGGCGAATCAGCTCAAAGCTTTGTCGCTCAATCGCTTTCGGGTCCAATTCGTAATCAAATGGCATCTCGGTTTCCTATACGTTTTTTTCGCTATTGTTTTGCTCAGTATCTTGATCCTCAAGGGTGAGAGAATCAGACAGCGAACTTTCGACGTGATGTAGGCAGTCATCAAGGTCACTGAACAAATGCTTGACTGGCGATATGTTTGGGCGCGTCAACATCACCACCTGAACCCCGAACTCTCGTGCGGCTACCAATTTCGCTTGCGTGGCATCGCCACCACTATTTTTAGTCACTAAACAGTCAATTCGATTTACCTGTAATAAGGCTCTCTCTGACTCAAGATCAAAAGGACCTATCGCTTTGATCCATTCCACGCTGCCTGACAATGACGCTCTTGATGGCGCGGCGGTTCGGTAGATTAATTTGCTTTCATCCTGAGTCGCTAGAACATCACTGAGTCGCGTCATGTCGTCTTGAGACAGCTGCCCGACAGTCAGCAAGATTCTCTTAAATTTGGCACATTCAGTGACCGCATCAGCCCATGAAGAGACCGAGATCCAGTTATCGCCCTTTTGCGCGACCCAAGGTTCTCGAGAAAATCGCCAATAAGGCAAGGCCAAGCTGTTACATACATCTATCGCCGTTGAACTCATTTTTGCTGCGTATGGATGCGTCATATCCAACACAGCACCGATGCCTTCCGATCTAATATATGCCTTTAAACCACCGAACTGTGTAAAGCCTCCGGAAATGACTTCGCAGGGTACGTCGGGTTGTCGAACCAAGCCTGCCACGCTATAAATAAGCGAATGATCGTTAGTATTAAACAAACCCTTTTCATAGGCGCGCTTCGTAAAAACTCGCGCATCTGCCGTTCCGCCCAGCAAGAGTATCTTCATGGGCTTTCCTCAGAGGCAAAACCAATAAATTGGCCTTGTCGATCAACAGAATACACCTCCA
>NZ_LWGG01000113.1:0-16595 GCF_001635365.1 Oleiphilus sp. HI0128
TCCTTTTGTTTCTTGAGCCTTTGTTTATTTAGCGTCCAAACGACCTCGAAAGAACTTCACTTTGTCACCGTTGAGCATGCTCCGCATAGTTTCGTAGAAGCTGGGAAAGTCGTCGGAAGCGTTACACAACTGCTACATGAGATTTTTGAAACAATGGGCTATCAGCTGGAGATTACTTCGGTCCCAGCAAAAAGAGCACTTTTAATGGTGGAGGGCGGTCTTGTTGACGGGGTATATCCGTATACCTACAGCGAGTCGAGAAGCAAATCTGCATACTTTTCTAACCCTATCTCAATAATTGATACTGTATTTTTCAAAAGAAGATCGTCAGAAATATCGTGGGAGACTTTATCAGATCTTCAGCCTTATAGTATCGGGTCAAATGCAGGCTACCATTATCCTATAGCGTTCCAAGCTGCTGAGCGTGAAGGGCTCATAAAGACAGCTCCGCTGTTTTCACAAAACCCAACACTCGACAACTTAAAAAAATTGAACCGCGAGCACATCGAGCTATTTATATGCAACAAGCTGGTATGTCAGTTTTATATTGATCAGTATGCACCTTTGTTTCGGAACATTGACTATATTCCTAAAGCAGTCGGACCTATCAAGGCCTTTCATGTCGGCTTTACTCGCAAGAAGAGTGGGGCCTTAGAGTTGCGTGAACAATTTAACATAGCTCTAGATGGCGCCATAAAGACAGGTCTACTCGAAAAGATCTATAAACAGCAGGGAATCAAATCAAAAGTAAGTCGCCTGGGTTCTCAAGGTGCGAAAGGCCTAGTAATTCGATAACGAGTAACTCAGAGCTTCATCGAATCTTTAAACTGTGGAAAGGTCACGCATTTATTTTTGCGAAGCGCTAGCACCGCTCTTTTTAAAAACGTGGCATATTGCCTATTAGGAGTGATCATTAACGTCCCATAACGAGGTTATTCGCTGCTTTGAATGATACGCCACCCTAACAAACTTATTGGGTTTCCCCCCAAGAATTTGTTAGCCTAAACTCGAGTGGGCTTCGCCCTACCTCACGAGAAAATGCGCTTGAGAAGCTACTCGCGTTAGAGAAGCCGACTTTAAAAGCAATCTGTTCAATGCCTTCAGGTGTACTGATTAAGTATTCCTTAGCTCTATCCATACGAAGTTGATTAGATAGTTTTCTCCAGTTTGTCCCTTCTTTTGTTAGATAGCGTGTAAGCGTTCGTGATGAAATATTGAGCGCTTTAGCCAGTTGTTCTTTGCTCAAGTCTTGGTAGCCATTTTCCTCGAAGTAGCGTTGTGTCTTTGATTCAATGGTAAGCATATCAGGTAGTTGATCAACATATTTTTGGATTCGTTTGGTTAAGATTTTTTCCATCATACGGTTACCTAATGGCATGACGATATCCATTACACGTATGTCATTGAGCAAATAATTATCGTTTTGCTCGAACTTAACTGGGCAGCGATAGTATTCACCTATCTCTTCCATTCCGGGTAGAGGCTCTCCTTTAAACCCAACTTCTACGACAATGTCAGGAATATCGTTGTACAAGGTTTCCTGAAATGAGATGGCTGAGCCCATATCCCTCCCTAGAACGAAAGAGACGCTTTTATCACACAGGCCTCTACGATAATCAAAAGTCGTCTTTACCGAAGACTTATAGATACGTGGTTTTATGATTGAAAAATTCAATTCACCATTTAAATGCTGTGAGGCGAAGTTGATAATAGCTTTTGGTGTTTTACAAGCAAGAAGGGCTTGCCCCATCAAACCGAATGAGTTTGCATTGCAATGTAAACCAACATCAAAGCCTACTCTAAAAGGATGAGTGGGCATACAAGCAAGCAAATTTTTAATCACACGCAATTCTTGGTCTAAGGACGGGTCACTATGTTCAAGGCTTTCGAGTGTAATACCAGAGCCCTCCAATACTCGCTTAGTGGATAGGCCTTTAGATAAGGCATATTCAAGCAAGATTGTCACCTGACCGCTTCCCCAACCTGGAAAACGAGCATTAGTATTCATTGTATTTATTCTTTTGTTAAACCGTAATACGACTTTTCCTATTATGCAGCAGTTAAGTTCTATTTAATCTCTATTAGGCACTCAAAAACTGAGAGTTTATTCACATTTCAATCTAACTGTCTCATTTGGTAAACGATTTGTCTTATTAAAGGATGTAGCATGTGTTCATCAATACATACTATTTATTAACAAAAGAGGTATGAAATTGATAAGGAGTATCGAACTTACAAACGATCGTACTAACACATATCTAGTTAAGATAATAAAAATAAGGATAAAAATAATGAAGTTAATTAAAACAATTCTAACAGCAAGTATTGCCGCAAGTGTGCTTGTCCCGGCTGCACAAGCTAATAATGATGGATATATCCCCGCACTTAGTTTTGTTGCAGGACTGTTGAACCAAGGTATCTTTCCGACCTCTGATGCCTACACAACAAATGATGACATCATTGTGGAGGCAAATGATGGTGTTGACTTGGCCGCCAATGTCTTTGTTCCTAATGACCTGTCAGAACCAGCACCAGCCATCATTTTTGTAAATAGCTGGGCTCTGAATGAATATGAGTATTTAACACAAGCAGGAGAGTTAGCAGAAAAGGGCTACATCGTTTTTAGTTATAGCACTCGAGGTTTCGGCACATCAGAAGGCATGATTAATACGGCTGGCCCAAAGGACATCGATGATTTTAGCCGTGTGATAGATTACCTTATCGAAAACTATAACGTAGACCCAGAGAGAATAGGGAGTGCGGGTGTTTCCTATGGTTCAGGTATTTCTTTGATTGGCGCAGCACACGACCCTAGAATAAAAGCCGTTTCAGCAATGAGTGCTTGGGGCAGCTTGGCAGATTCGTTATATGGAAACCAAACACCTCGCTTGGTCTGGGGTGAGCTACTAACACTAAGTGGCAACTTACTCGGAAATCTGGACCCAATTGTCGAGCAGCACTGGTCAAATATCAAAAATCAGAACTTAAGTGAGATTCCTGCTGTTATGGAGTGGGCGGGTGTTCGCTCTCCATCCAATTATGTTGATGAGCTTAATACCAATGGTACGGCAGTTTATATCGCCAAAGCTTATGGTGATAATTTGTTCCAACCTAACTCATTAATGAGTATGTTTGAACAGCTTACCGGGCCAAAACATATTGATTTGGTTTCAGGTACTCATGCTTCAGCAGACTTACTTCCTCCAGTCATCGGTGCGGAAGCCTTACCTTGGACAAGTACCTATCAATGGTTTGATCATCACTTAAAGGGTGATAACACGCCGATAGCAAGCGCTAAACCCATTACAATGAAAGTGAAGTTTGAAGATCAGTACGATAGCTTTGACCACTTCCCTATAGAAGATTCCAGTACAGAAACCTTTTACTTACACCCTCGCTCAGCCTTCGATGATGGTGATATGGAGAGCTACCCATACTGGAGCTTCTTCGGCAGAGACAACACAATCAATGCTTGGGCCGGTACCTTATTTAGCACGCAGATTCCGCTGTTATCACAAATTCTTGAGCAGTTAGAGGTGCCTATCTTAGCGAGTATTCCAGCCGCCTCGGATATTAGAAGTATCCATTGGAAATCGAGCTGGCTGAGCGAAGAAATGCAAATACGTGGGAATCCTTCAGTATCACTACAGATACAACCAAAGCACGATGAGATCCAGCTAGTTGCTTATCTTTATGACATGAATGCTTTGGGTGTTGGAAAATTAATAACTCATGGCGCGATTACATTGCCAGACACAAACTCCGGCGAAAAAATTTCTGTCGACTTCGATCTAGTAACGACAGCATACGATGTACCCGCGGGTCATCGCCTTGTTCTAGCTGTTGATACCAAAGACCCACAATATCAATCTCCAACGGGTGTCGATTACTTTGTGGATTTTGAATATAGCAGCAATAAACAGTCAACTTTGAAAGTGCCAACGCTCTAATTATACATCCTGAAATTGTTTACCAAGTTAGAGGCATATCTTGTTACTGAGATATGCCTCTTTATTATCTAGATAATTCCTACCACGATAAGTTCACATTCTCGATTGAGTGTCTTATTCGCCAAAGATCCTGTCCCATTGGCGGATGTTAATAAGCTTCTTCTAGATTTATTCTATTTTTAGACACTTTAACTTCTACTAGAAAGAAGGTGAAAGCGTCAAACGAAAATGTGAGCCCGACGATTTCTTGGGCTATCACGTGTAACCAAGAGTCAGGCAGGTTAGCTGTTAATACATACCCCTTCGAAGCCCATATTGTGATTTGATTAAGACAATAATCTCTTTAGGCGACACTTTTAAGCTTTCGTTGATTGCTGAAGGTGTAGAAACGAAAGCACAAGAGAGTGAACTAATTAAACTGGGCTGTATTCAAGCTCAGGGTTATCTTTATTCAAAGCCTGTCGATAGCATTGTATTTCATGAACAATTTATCGCTTCTTTAACATAGGGTGTGGTGATTAACAGCGGGTGTGATTGACCTGTGGAAAAGAAGGTCTAGCGGAGACCTTCTTTGTTAGGGCCAGGGAGACGGTTGCTGTTGTTAATATGTTGTATAGCGTTAAGCCAGACTATGCGTAATCGTAATCACCAGCTGCATTTATGGCGGCCTGGTATGCGGGCCTAGCATGAATACTGGCAACATAATTGCTAATATTAGGATGTGTTTCGGGAGTTGCCAGGCCTCTTGCGCAGGCTGCTTCTAGTGGAAAAATCATTTGAAAATCAACACCACTCAAGGCATCACCACAGAACCAAGAACGTCCATTTAAGTAATGATTGATATAGCTTAAATGTGTGATTAAATTTGGCTTTATAAAGGTAGAAATTGCTTTTTCGGCGATCTTTTTTGCAATAGGTCTAGCAAAAAAAGGCATCGGGCTGGTTTTAACCTTATCAAATACAAGCTTCATAACGAGATAAGGCATCAATGAACCTTCAGCATAGTGCATCCAGTATTGGTAGTTTAAATATTCTTCAGTGTTGATTTCCGGCTTTAGATTTGGAGCGTACTGATTCACTAGATAATCGATGATAACCGCAGACTCTGCAATTTTATTTTCGCCATCTTCCAAGATCGGAGCCTTACCAAGAGGGTGCACTTCCTTAAGTTTTTCTGGAGCTAGGTAGGTAGTAGGGTCTCGCTGATAGGATTCTATTTCAAAGTCTAGCCCTAACTCCTCTAAGGCCCAAATAACGCGTTGAGATCGTGAATTATTCAAGTGGTGCAACTTAATCATTTCTACATCCTATATACTATTAGTTCATAATAAGAGTTATAGTATTATTTCTATATCATTGGTTCTTGTACTTTCTGATTTAAATTATGTACTTTCGGGTAAGATATGTTTTGGATGAAAAAAACGCTTATAAGAGGGGCGATAAAAGAACATGCACATAATATGCATGAGTTTCTCGTCTGCTTGAGTGGGGGCTTATTAATTGAAGATAGTCTAGCAACATATACACTAAAACAAGGAAGCGCGATCTTTATTCCTTGTAATATGGTGCATAAAATTACCATTTTTGATGGCGAGTCAGCATGTAGCGAAGTACTGCTTGCTTGTATCAAACCCGCCACACTCGACTTAATGCGTTCGCCATGCAATAACGACTTTATAGAAAAACTAAAGCAAGAAACGACACTGTCTCATTCCAATAATGATCAGGGCGACAATCTAGAAAGATGCATTCAAGAAGTTGATGCACTCTCGATGTCACCTTCTCTTTTGAACCAATCATTTGCGGAAAACTGCTTTATAAAAATGCTGCTTCTACATATGGAGAGGCTGCATCAAGACACAGCTCTTTCTAAAATCAGTTTCGATCATATTGATCACATTACTGCATGGGTCAGACGGCATTATGTCGAAGATATCAATTTAGATGATTTGAGCAAGAGGTTTTCAGTATCTCGGAGCCAGCTTACACGAAAATTCAAGCAGAAGTATGGGTTCAGTCTAATTGAGTTTGTTCTGCAACTGCGTTTCGATGATGCTGCAAAGCAACTCGCGTTTTCTAAAAAGGACATTACTCGCATTGCCCTAGACATAGGATTCAATAATCTCAGTCACTTTCACAGGCAGTTTAAAAAACGTTTTGGCATGACGCCGCTTTCTTTTCGTAATATGACCGCTCAATCGAGTTAGACAATTGCTTAGCCAAGTATTTATAACAAAACAGAGTTTCATCACATGGTCTAGACTGTTCGTTCTAAACTCTAATAATGTTGCCAGTTAGTTTTATTTTCGCTTATGTCTACAAATCTTTATACATTCGATCGGGGTTTTATCTTCATCGTGACATGGCTGTCATTTAATATCTGTCAGGCTGCTGGAATTGTCGATATAACGCTTCAAGATCAAAATGGCCAAGCACTTGTCGATGGTGTCGTTTATTTTCAAGTCGAATCTGAATATGCTTCCTTGTCTGGCAATAAGCGTATTCCATCGAACTTGATAATGGATCAGAAAAATAGGCAATTCGCCCCTCATGTATTGATTGCTCAGGTCGGTGATTTAGTGAGCTTTCCGAATAGCGACAATATTAGACATCATGTTTATTCGTTTTCAGAGCCAAAGCGCTTTGAAATAAAGCTTTACGCCGACAAGCCGGAATCTCCTATCAAGTTTGAAACGCCAGGCGTCGTGGCACTAGGGTGCAATATACACGATTCAATGCTTGGGTATATTTTGGTTATAGATACACCTTATGCAAGCAAAACAGACAGTAAAGGTCGAGCGAGTTTGGCTGTGCCGGAAAAAGTGCCATCAGAGTTTTTTGTATGGCACCCTCTGTTAAAAAACACTGCAAAGCCTCTTAAGGTGTCTGAGTTTGATGTGAATTCTCCACAAACCGTAGTCATTGAGATCAAATCAACGAAAAATACTAAGTTTAATAAGAAGCGCTGGCGCTGACGACCAAGTGAGATAGAAGAATGAATTATGCTCCGAAATTCTGTATTGCATTAGTAATTTTGATCTTGTTTTTTACAAGCTCTGTTAATGCAGCGGGTAGTAAGTTATTGGGTACTTCGGGTGTTACCTCTATCGAAGGTAGTGCAGGAGGAGGTTTAATTCCTTGGGCGCCGTTAGGGGGGTACGCTACTAGAGACGAGCTAGGTTTCAGCATAGTCGCAAGTGAAGTGGACGTTGATGATTATAATATGAGCGTGCACGGAGCTTTGATTAATTTTCGAGACCGTATCGAATTCAGCTTCGCTCATCAGGACTTTTATGTTGATGCATTATCGCAATCGGTGAGACAAAATATTATTGGTCTGAAGGTTCGACTTTTTGGCGATTTGGTTTATGACACATTACCGGTAATCAGTATCGGTACACAGCAAAAAAGACTCATTGATGCGGGTGTGATCAATCTTGTTGGCGCTAAAGATAGCAGCGGAACTGATTTCTATCTAAGTGCTGCAAAAGCGTGGATCGACGGATTGTTTCATCATACTAGCTTTGTGAATGCGAATATTCGCTACAGTAATGCAAATGAACTCGGTTTGCTCGGTTACGGCGGCGATAATGCAAGGTCTAAGTTTTTATTCGAAACAGCGCTGGGCGTTTTCGTCGGTAACAACGTTGCTTTGGGTGTTGAGTTTAGGTTCAATCGATCGCAGATGAGCAAATTTCTAAACTAGTTCTCGAGTATGAGCATCGTTTACAAAGCTTTGAGGATCAGCTCAGCCAGAAAAGTTCAGACATTGATGATAACCGAAAAGCGCTGGCGCTTACGCAAGAGGTTCAATCTCTTTGGCTCAGGGCGGGACAAGATACAAGCCCCAGCAATCGAATCTCAAGTTATGATGACATTTTGAAGATCAAGCCCGATGACTGTGAAGCTTTGACCTACAAGGCGGATGCGGTATTAGAAATCAATGAGCCACAATGGGCCGCAAACCTATGCCAGCAAGCTTTAGAGCTTGATCCTGACAATGGACATGCATTTTATCAGCTTGCCTGTGCTTATACGGCACTGCAGCAATATGAGGAGGCGCTTTCCTATTTATCTAACGCAATTGCTAAAAGTGATAGCTATCGAGATGAGGCTACTAAGGATGACGCTTTAAAAGCGTTGCGTACGCACCCTTCGTTTGAGGAAATGATAAAAAATACACTAGAAGATCTATGACAGCCGGTATTCTGAGCCTTAGAGCAAATAGCTTCCTGTTAGTTGTAGCAATGCTGCTGGGTTCAACATTTTGTGCGTCTGCGCCAAAATATTCAACGCTGGATATATATCAGTTGAGTAGAGAAGTGTCCGCGCAAACTGGCTATACCATTATTTTTAGTCCGCGAGTTAGAAGTCAAACAAAAGTTTCGATGTTGCTCAGCAAGAAAATTAATCCAGAGAGCCTTTATAGTATTTTTTTATCAGTGCTTAACGTTCACGGGTATGCTGCTATTCGTGATGCAAATCTGATCAAAATTGTACGAGAAAGGAAGGCTCGGTATATGTATTCCAGTGACTAAAACCCAAACCACATACTTTACCTATTTGTCGTTCCGTGAACCGTTAAGGTGAGGTGTTTCTAAGCAGTTTTATCTTTTGAAACTATTATTTGCGTATACTTAACAATACAGAAATGGTGAATTTATATTCAAATATGGTTTGACTTTGTTTTGCATTAATAAAACCAATACTTGAGCAGCACGCCTTGTGGTGTATCTCGCCATTGCCGTGTGACAAGGAAGCCTTGTATCGAATCACTCATGTAAGAGGCTTAATGAACCAAGTCATTCAGTCGGCGTTCTGTGATGATCAGGGAGATCATTTTCTTCATTTTGTCTCTAACAATCTCGGCTTCTTTATGGAGTTGCTGATTGCGCTGCTCCTTATTGTCGCTCAGTGTTTTCAAGCTTAGGCTTGGCTGGTACCGTGCAAAGCTCATATACAGCTTGGGAATCTTCTTTTTGACCGGCTTGGGAATACTAAGTGTTCTTGAATGCTTAATCGTCTCGTGCATATGTTGAGGAAGCCACTTGAATAGAGGCTCTAAGCGTCGGTCTAACTTAATTGGCATGGCCCAGCGATCAGAGCCGTGATGGACGGCGATTAAAACCGGGCACTGGTTAACGAGTGCCAGCTCAATAAAGCGAGGGCTGAGAAAAGGAAGCACCGCAACGCCGTCGCCAAAATTACACAGCTCGCCCTCGGGCATAATAACGCAATCAGTAAAGCCTTCTTCTTGTAATAATACACAGGCTTCATCAAAACCTACTCCGTGGTTAATCTGCGTGAGAAAGCTAAGTAATTGTTTCGCGATGGGCAGCTCGTAAAACTTTCGCCAGGTGATACCGAAGGGCGAACGCTTCTCTCCACCATGCTTTTGCATGGAATCTGCCAGGCCAACCAAACCTGCCAGCGCACCCATCATCGGCCCATGATTTAGCGCGATAATTAAACGCGGCTCCTGAGCCAGAATCGTATCAAGGTCTTCAGAGGACTTCGCTATTACGACATCTTTGATATAAAGCGTTTTGAGTAAGCGTTTAACGAAGTGGAAATCTTTGACGGTTCTCATAGAGTGCTTCGGTTTTGGTTTAGAGCTTCTATTCTAACCTCAATTGGGAAAAGGGTTGAGAAAATTTTCGCTCTCTCTTTTATAACCAATAGGAGGTAAGTCATTACCTACTCTTATCAGCCTAAGCTTGCCAATAATTGATCTAAGTCAAACGAGATTGATTCCTATTAAGCTTCAATGGTATTCATTAAGTTCTATTGATAGCCTTTAGATACGAATCATTCCTATTATTGTTTGTGAGGTGAATCTTGATGACGCAAAGCTTAAGTATGGATCGATTATCAGAAGGTCAGAACGCAACCATTACACAGATCAGTGGCGGTAAAAGCCTTGCCAGAAAAATGATAGGGCTTGGTTTGCGTGTGGGTGGTGAGGTCTGCTTGCTCCAACGTCGCCGACACGGTTTGGTTCTCGCAAATCGTGGAACGAGAATCGCCTTGGGCGATAGTATTGCCCGTCATCTTAAAGTTTCTCCTTGCTAGCAGCTTCAGAGGCCTAAGCCTATGTTAACCATCGCTCTGGGTGGCAACCCTAATTGTGGTAAGTCAGCCCTTTTTAATCAATTTACAGGAATTAGACAAACCACAGGTAATTGGCCTGGCGTAACGGTTGAGCGCAAAGCAGGGCGAACAAAGTTGCTAGGAGACGAGGCAAACGTTGTCGACTTGCCAGGTATTTACTCGCTGGATGCATCGTCTCTGGATGAAAAAGTTACCCGGGACTATCTTCTCTCTGCCGACGCTGACCTGATCGTTAATGTGGTTGATGCCTCGAATCTTGAGCGTAACCTCTATTTCACTGTGCAATTACGAGAAATGGGCGTTCCAGTGGTCGTGGCGCTGAATATGATGGACGTTGCCCGCAAGCGTGGCATTAGTCTCGATGTTGAACGCTTAAGCGAAGCCTTATGTTGCCCGGTGGTGCCTATCGTCGCTGTGACAGGGGAAGGCTTGAAAGGTTTGGCTAGCGCGATCAAGTACGAGTTAAGTTCCAGCGAGCAGAACTCAATCGAGCTGGTACATGAAGACTTGGTTGAGCAGGCAATCCTATCCGTTTCCGGCTATCTACCAGCTACTGTTAAAGCAAACGAACAACGCTGGGTCGCGACTAAGCTTTTGGAAAATGATAGCGCTGTATTGGGCGCAATTGAATCGGCTGGTCAAAAAGAGCTGCTATCAAGGGTTTCCCATTGGCAGAGCAAGATTGAAGAAAGAACCGGGGAAGACGTCGACATACATATTGCTGATGGGCGCTTTAATCATGCACATTGCTTATCGCAAGAGGTAATAAAGGAAGCTGGTGTCGTGGGCAAGAATCTATCTGATAAGATAGACCATATTGTACTCGGGAAGCGCTTGGGAATCGGTATATTCTTACTGGTTATGTATGCGATGTTTACCTTTACGATCAACGTTGGCGGTGCCTTTATTGACCTCTTCGATATGGGCGTGGGTGCAATTTTTGTTGATGGCACTGCGCATCTGATGGGGCTGCTTGGCTTGCCTGAATGGAGCAAGGTGTTTTTGGCAGATGGTATTGGAGGGGGCATTCAGGTTGTCTCTACCTTTATTCCTATTATTGTTTGCTTGTATTTGTTTTTATCCGCACTTGAGGATAGCGGCTATATGGCACGCGCAGCCTTTGTGATGGATAGAGCTATGCGTAAGATTGGTCTGCCAGGTAAAGCCTTTGTACCGATGATCGTTGGTTTTGGTTGTAATGTTCCCGCTGTCATGGCGACGCGAACCCTGGAAAACCAGCGAGAAAGAAAGCTTACTATTTTGATGAATCCTTTTATGTCATGTGGTGCGCGTCTACCTGTATACGTATTGTTTGCGGCGGCCTTCTTTCCTGACAATGGTCAAAATCTAGTGTTTATTCTTTATTTGGCAGGTATTGCTGTTGCTGTTCTAACGGGTTTAATTATGCGTAAAACCCTTCTTCAGGGCGAAAGCAGCGGTTTTATGATGGAGCTGCCTCCTTATCACTTGCCCACCTTAAAAGCCGTATTATTAAGAACCTGGGATAGAGTAAAGCTTTTCATCCGCGATGCCGGGAAGGTGATTGTTCTGATGGTGCTGGCGCTAAATGTGCTCAACTCGATTGGCACGGACGGCTCTTTCGGGAATGAAGATTCTGAAGACTCGGTCTTAAGCGAAGTGAGCAAAACGCTTACGCCGATGTTCTCTCCTATGGGCATTAGTGAAGAAAATTGGCCTGCTACGGTTGGCATCTTTACCGGGGTCTTAGCTAAAGAAGCCGTTGTGGGCACCTTGGATTCACTATATGGGCAATTAGCGAGCGAAGGTGAAGCGCAAGAGCAGGGCTTTGATCTGGGAGCTAGCCTGAGTGAAGCATTGGCAACAGTACCGGAAAACTTTTCTGCTATAGGGGATATGCTGTTTGATCCCTTAGGCTTAGATGTGGGCGATATCAGCAATATCGATGCCGCCGCTGAAGCACAGGAAGTGAGCCGTGGAACCTTTGGCGAAATGGTCGAACGTTTTAATGGCCAAGCAGGCGCTTTCTCTTATCTGCTATTTATTTTGCTCTACTTTCCTTGTGTGGCGACGATTGGTGCAATTGTCCGCGAAACCGGGCGTTCCTGGGCGGGCTTTGTTGCATTGTGGACAACAGGTGTCGCCTACTTTAATGCCACCGCGTTTTATCAACTTGCGACCTTTACTCAGCATCCTATAAGTTCTGCCGCACACTTAGCCGTTATTTCAGCCTTGTTTGCTCTGGTCATAGTGGTTTTAAGAAGACAGGGCGATGAGGATGAAGCTATCGCGTCCAAGCTTCAGCCTGAGGGTGCTTTATTATGATTTTGTCTGATATAAAAGCGTATTTGCAGCAGTGTCAGCAGGCGAGTCTGGAAGATATCGCTTTGCACTTTGACAGCAGTGTCGAGGCCGTTAGAGGGATGCTGGATATTTGGCTTAGAAAAGGGCGGGTAGAGCATTGTCTGGCGAATGATATTTGCGGAATATCATGTCGACAGTGCGACTCGCCATCGATGCAAATCTACCGCTGGAAGGGGGGCGAGTCTTCGTTAGCAACGATCCCTCTCAGAATGTGTGACTAGTGCTATCGTAAGGCGAGTCGATTACTTAGGCATGATGCACTCTTCTCGATGAGGAGAGGTATGGCAGCGTATTTTCCATAATAAGGATAAAGCGCGGGCATCAAAGCGATCTGTAACCTTAAGCGTTAAACGAATATTCTTGTAGAAATCCTCTAACTCATCTTTGGTCGACTGGTCGGTTCTGATCCAATATTTTTTGGGGATCTGTTTTTCGGCATTGTTAATAAGGGTGGAAATATTATTCATCCGGTTAACAATATAGTGGCGCATTTTAGTACCGAAGTCTTCGCTAAACTCAGACTTGATAGAGATAGCCTGGAGCATGCCGTAAAACAAGCGTATATCAAGAATTCCCCCTCGCTCGCCAAGACCTTTATATAGTTCGAAGGTGTTATAGGCTAGCGCGGGCATGAGGACGATATCCAGTCCTCCATTGTTAAAATGCTCAGAGAAATTTGAAAGTGTCACCTTGATAGGAACCGCCCCCGAGAGTTCTGCAAACATGCGCGTTTGGATGTCGCCATTTAGCACCGCAAGAGTTTTACCCTTAAAGTCATTGATTCCTTTAATTTTCTTGTCGTTTACGAAAGCGAACATGGAGCCAACGGGTAGTGAAGCGACGACTTCATAGTCACCGTCCGACATTAATTCAACGGCTTTTGGGGAGGTAATGGCTGCCAGAGTTTTATGAAGTTTTCGTTCCGAGGTAATGCCGCCAATGGCATCGAGAGTGCCGGCAAATTGTACAAAGTCTCGTGACAGAATTGCAGTAACGATGCCGATATCACACTTACCTTCCTTAAGATCTGAAGCCACAAGATTTTCATCTTCATAAGCAATAAATGACAGGTCGAGCCCCCAGGTTTGGGCAATCGGGGTAAGGTCTGAGAAGAATGCAATGACTGGGCCGTTCTGGCCAACTGGGTCCCATGTGCAAACAGTTTTCTGCTCGAGTTTTGCTGAATGAGCGCTGACGCAGAAAAGAGAAAGTAGCGATATAATGAAAAATCTAGGGAACATTGTGAAAAGCAGTCCGTATTTGCTTCGGTGTAAAAAATATAGGCGCTATTGTATCGCAGCATTGAAAGCTATGCAGTGAATCAGGTCGAATTCTTTGCTTAACGACGAAAGAGACTTTATATCCGTTTCACAACTATGACTTAAAGCACTTAACAAATTACAGAGGAAGGTTTAAGGTTCCGCGCTATAGACTTGGAGTAAGAGAATCTCCTGGCGAGTGATGTAATATGGATAGAATACGCAAGAGGTATGGATGAGTAGGGCTGTTTCGAGTATCAAGGGTCGCTGTATGCGCGAATGCAGGAAGAGTCTTCGTCTTGTTATATATTGCGTGTTGGCTTGTGCATCCTCGTTGGTTGGTGCCGAGCCTCCCGAAGGGCTGGACTTTATTGGTGGCTATTATGAGAAAGGTGAGTATAAGTGTTATGCGGAGCCTTGCTTTACAATTCATAAAGGAACCGAGGCAGCTGCTGCGAAAGACCGGCCTTTTTCCCCAAGAGATTGGCAACCTAGAACACGAAGTTGCCAAAAAGCTTATACACAAGCGCTGGCAACAGCGAGTACAGTCGATATTCGCTATGCCAAAAAAGGTGACTGTGTTTTCGTTGTCGAAGGCGAATGGCTTGACCCCTATACCACCGAAGTTATTACTGAGTTAGGTGATATCGCACTAGATCAGTTGGTGAGCTATAGAGAAGCCCACCGTTACGGTGGTGCGTACTGGTCTCATGCTCAACGTATGGAGCTGGTGAGCGATTCAGATAACATCGTGCCGGTAGCTTCCATGAGCAAAAAAGCCCGCGCAGGGAAGTCGCCGACCCAGTGGATGCCCGAGAACAAAGCTTATTGGTGTGACTATATCGTGCGCCGAGAGATTATTCAGCGCAAGTATAAGCTTTATCTGCCAAGAGAAGAGCGCGAATTTCAGCAGGAAATTAAAAAACTCTATTGCAAGTACTAGCTGAAATGATAGCGGCTCAGTGACTATCTAAAGGCCGGTTATAAGCGCTTATTTAACAGGGAAATAAGTTTCATTGGTAGTTCTGCTGAGGCTAACACTTCTCCATGACTTGGAATTAAGATTGCTGGTTGGTCATTGTCTATTTGCTTCAATGCCCACTGTTTAAACGTGGCCTTATCGTCAAGAAGAAACCACTTGATCACTTGACTCATTTTTAAACCCGGTGCAGCGCCAAGCACTTTCTGCATGACTTTTGCAATCGGCTGGTTAGACATGCGTTCATAGTTCAAAAAGCTATCACAAGTAATCCATAAGCTGGTTTGCGAGTCTTTATCGTGCTTTTTAAACCAGGCATCATGACCCCGGTGACCTGGTGGAATCAGTACAGAGTAATTAAATGGCAGTGGCGGTAACTCACTTTCCAGTGCAGTGATATCGCTTTCTGAACTAGCTACCCCTTGTTTAACTAAACGCTTGATCGCCCCTTTACTTGCATACAAGCGATGTTTCGGAAAAGCATCTCGCCAGGCTTGAACGCCCATATAGTGAAAACTGTTTGGCATCACCAGGTGCATGCAGAGCTCTTCATTTAGCCATTCTTTGGGAAAGGCATCGATCAAAGATTTACCAGGGCTGATAATCACGATGTCTGAATCACTTGTTTTGATCGCGATAGAGTTTGAAACAAAGTTTGGCACAATATACTGACCAACTCTGATTTCCGGGTGTTTTTCAATCTCGTGCCATAAATTCTTTTGCATCTGGCCGTGTTCCTTAGTCTAAAGAGAAGCGAATTGGCGAACATAATATGAACTAAACGGAGCATAGTAAATAACGATCTAAGCAACCCGCTACTTCGCTAAAGCCCTATCAGGCGATATGCGGTTCTTCTAACAATAAATTGATATAGATCAAGACGATGTTTTGTTGTACTCGAATGGACTTGCTAGACTCGAAATAACGATGAAAGTTTTGTCTGGCAATTGACTAACTGAAGGAAAGGTTTATGAGCGATAAAAAAGTTGCGGTGGTGTTGTCTGGCTGTGGTGTATTCGATGGCTCTGAAATATATGAAGCAACACTGACATTGTTGGCACTTGATCGAGCAGGGGTTGCGTATCAGTGTATGGCTCCGAATATTGATCAGATGCATGTGCTTAATCACATGACGGGTAAAGAGATGAATGAGACTCGGAATGTACTCGTTGAGTCTGCACGCCTGGCTCGCGGAGATATCATCGACCTGTCAGAGGCTAAACCTGAAGATTATGCAGGGCTTATTTTCCCCGGAGGCTTTGGCGCGGCTAAAAATCTATCCAACTTTGCGGTAGCGGGTACCGATATGGAGGTTAATTCGCAAGTCGCTGAGTTTGCTCAGGCCTTTCACCGTCAACAAAAAGTAATTGGGCTTGTGTGTATTGCGCCGGCATTGGCGCCGAAGCTGATTGGCCACGGAGTGAAGTGTACAATCGGAAATGATGCCGATACCTCTGAGGCAATCACTGCTATGGGTGGAGAGCATCAAACCTGCGCCGTTGATGATTGCGTTATTGATGAGGCCAATAATACTGTGTCCACTCCTGCCTATATGCTGGCGAGCCGGATTAGTCAGGCAGCTTCAGGTATAGAGAAGCTGGTTTCTATAGTCATACAGCGTTTGTAGCTTTAGCGTGATTGAAAGACTCTTGCAAGCTCGGGCATGAGTCGTTAATGTTGCTCATAGAAATTGAGTCTGAGACCATTATCGAACCAAAGAGAGAAAACACGTGAGTAGTAAGTTTGTTATTCCTGAGCCGAGTTACCAAGTCATCCACCGTGAAGATATGGGTGCAAAAGTCTATGCTGCGGTGAACACGACACTGGCCACTTTTGAGGACGAGCCGCGTAAACTCTATGCTTGGCAGTTATCACTGATTCTTAAATTAGACACCGAAGATGAACAAGGCTTGACACTTCCAGAGGAAGCAAAAGAAATTGAGCCTTTTTGCC
>NZ_LWGG01000114.1:0-749 GCF_001635365.1 Oleiphilus sp. HI0128
ATTCGAGACAAACGACTAAATAAAAAGACGAGGCCAGCCCTCTTCTCTTAAACAACTTATACATATTACTTAATTAGGAGTATTCCATGACAATTGCACTAGGACTTGGTATCGGTAGCAAAAACGGCGCAGGCGAGTGGCTTGAAACATTCTTCCCAGCACCACAATTCCAACCTGACTCCTCTTTGGTTGCTAGCATCCAAGAAACACTAGGCCTTGAAAGCGGCAATACAACAACAGAATTAAATGATGAGCAGATTGAAGAGCTAGCAAAAATCGCAGCGCTTTCTGACATCGCAAGCCAAATGAAAGGCTCAAAAAGCCCGGCTGTAGTGGTTATTATCGAAGAAGATGGCAAGGCTAGCAGCACGCCTGAAGTGTATTTAAAACTACACCTTTTGTCTCATCGCCTGGTTAAGCCGCACGGCATTAATCTTGACGGTATTTTTGGTTTACTGCCAAATGTTGCATGGACAAATAAAGGCCCTATTGACCTATCTGAATTAACAGCAAAGCAACTTGAAGCACGCGTAGCCGGTGAATTGATTGAAGTTAAGTCTGTTGATAAATTTCCACAGATGACCGACTACGTCGTACCTGGCGGCGTCCGTATTGCCGACACAGCCCGTGTACGTCTTGGCGCCTACATTGGTGAAGGCACCACGATCATGCACGAAGGCTTTGTAAACTTTAATGCAGGTACAGAAGGCACTTCCATGATCGAAGGCCGTATCTCTGCGGGTGTTATG
>NZ_LWGG01000115.1:0-850 GCF_001635365.1 Oleiphilus sp. HI0128
CTTTCAGACAGTCTCAGGCAACACGTAGTGAATTCCTAACGCTCGCAACCAACTCTTAAGAACATGTCGCTGTGTGTCTAGGATCGATACACAGCACTCTTGCCACCAACAGGTATGATCAATGCTAAAACTCGACTCACTTAATCAACTCAAGCAACTCAAGCAAGATATCAAAGCTAGTCGCAATCTCTGCATTGGGACAGTTAAAGGTTCTGCTTACAAATTTGGTTTTGTGACACTTGATACCAACCGAGACGTTTATCTTCCACCCGATGAAATGGAGCGCGTACTCCCTGGTGATAGAGTAGAAGTTGAAGTCATAAAAGATGCAAAGAACAAAAAGGTCGCTAAATTAGAAAGGCTAATTGAAAGCAACACCCAGTTCTTTTGTGGCAAATACATAGAGAAGGGTAAAGCTGCTTTTGTTGAGCCCGATATCCAAGGCATGTGTCGGTGGTTTTTTATTCCTCCTCAAAAGCGCAAAAAAGCCAAAGCGAAAGACCTGGTTGTCTGCAAGGTTACTCAACATCCTTTTAAGTCAGGGAAAGCACAAGCAAGCATTGTCGAGCTAATTGGTACCGACCAAGATATCGGTATCGAATCATTGTATGCCAGCAAGAAGCACCGCCTGGAAACAAGCTGGAGCAAAGTCGAGCAAGAACAAGCAGATGCGATTTCAGAAGAACAGATAGCAGGTTTAAGCGAAGGGCGTAAAAACTATTGTGAACTTCCCTTTGTTACCATTGACTCGTCTTCTACGAAAGATATAGACGATGCCTTGTATGCAGAAAAAGCTGAGCAAGGTTGGTATATATATATTGCGATTGCCGACCCCTGCGCCATGATTGAT
>NZ_LWGG01000116.1:0-836 GCF_001635365.1 Oleiphilus sp. HI0128
AGACTCGACACTTCGGGAAAGCAGCAGAAAATCTTTGCTTAACCCAATCTGCTGTAAGCTTTCGAATTAAGCAGCTGGAAGAAAGTGTTGGAATGAGTTTGTTTACGCGCGAGCGTAATAACATACTATTAACCCCCTCGGGCGAACGTTTATTACCCCATGCTGAAAATGTACTCACATCGTGGCAGTCAGCACTACAGGATGTAGGTGCGGCTGGCCAGCTGGATATGCAGATCGCTTTGGGCAGCACCTCAAACCTCTGGGACACTTTTCTACAGTCACTTTTACCAAAAGTGGTCGATACCTTTGACGGTTTAAACATTCGGACTGAAATTAGCAGTCCTCAAGATTTGACGAGGGCCTTGTTAGGTGGACGTATCGATATAGCTGTTTTACTAGACCCGCCAAGTGTTACGGAATTAGTTCTCACTAAAATTGGCAAGGTCGAGTTAATGTTTGTATCTGACCAAAACTGGGCTGCAACTGAAGAGCTTGCCAAAACTAAACATATTTTTGTTGACTGGGGAACATCTGTAAATGTCCTTCAAGCTCGCCTCTTCAATCAACCACACACACCGATTCTACATACAGGACAAACTCATATAGCCTTGGAATTTCTAATGACATACGGTGGGGTAGCTTTATTACCAAAGGTACTCGTTGAACAGTTTGTTCAATCTAAGCAGTTATTCCCTATTCACGGTGCCGAGTCATTTGTAAGGGAAGTTTATGCTGTTCATAGTGATGCGTCGCAAAAACAAGATATCGTTTCATCCGTAGTTGATTTGCTAAAAGAAGAAGATCTAAAGCCAGCGTTTGTGTGATCTGAGCACCCA
>NZ_LWGG01000117.1:0-1328 GCF_001635365.1 Oleiphilus sp. HI0128
GAGCGAAAATCCAAGCCTTTTTTCTTGGCAAGGGTTTCACCTTGTACACACGCTTCTTCAAGCGCAGGCACTGCATTGAAGCGGGAAATGTCGGCAGCCAGCTTTCCAGCTTCTACCCGCGTAGAATCCAAAGTCGTGCTGATCTGTTCAGCGAGCTGCTGACCGCCCCCGATAATTCGGTCGAACAAAGATAGCTGCGTTTCACTACACTGACTAGACAACTTTGATTTAAGAATGCCAGCGTAACCGACAACTGCATTCAAGGGTGAGCGCAATTCATGCACCATCATTGCCAAGTATTCTTTTCGAGTACGTTCTTTTTCGAGCTCCAGGCTTCGTTCAAACTCTTGACGCTGAAGTTCCATTTCTTTATTACTGGTCACATCTAACCCTGAAAGCAATACTGCGCTACCTTGACTGCCATCACTAATATGGAAACTCCATAAAAAGTGTGATGTCTTATCGTTATTTTCTTCAGCATTTGCAGAAGACTCGATATTCTCTAGACCACCCTGCTCTATTGCTTTGCCGACCAGAGCAGCAAGATCTCTGGGTAAAATAGCGGGCGCCCCTTCATCGTCAAATCCAAACTCAAGCATTAGATCAGTCATTGCAGGGTTACTAAAAAGAATCAGGCCTTGATCATCAAGCTCCAGCAATGGGGAGGGATTTATTTCAGTAAAAAATGAAAGCTTCTTGAGCTCTTCAAGCTGAAAGCCTTGCTGCTCGCAGGTAGTGAAAAGAATCATGCAGCTGCCATCATCGGTATAACTTCTACGGTAACTGACGGCAATGTTTTCAGAATTCTTATGCGTCCAATAGCATTCCTGTGGCGCTAGCTGAGCTTCACCCTGTTTTGCCAAGGGGCACTCCTCAGCTTCGTGATGAGTATAAATACTATGACGGCAAAATAGATCATGAGCAGTACCGCCCTCCGCTGCTTTTTCGGCAATAGCATCAATATCCCAGCCTAACATGGCCTGGCCTGCCTTGTTTAAGAACTGAATACAACCGTCACTATCGACAAGCAACACACCTTCAGGTAAAGCATCCAAGGTAATAGAAGTGATATCAAAAGAAGGACTCACGAAAGGTCTACTCGCAATAACTGTGCAGGGTCAGCGCCTGGGACGGTTAGATCCAAGACAGAAGTAATCGACAGCTCTTTATCTGTCTTGATTTTTGCAAGGTTAATCACCTTGGGCTTAATATGCGCCATCCCTGCCATATCGTAAACAACCTTTACGACAGGTAATTTTGGTTGATCGGCATCGATCTCAAGAACAATACCTTTTTCTTTGTTGCTTAGCTGGACAGCACTACCCACC
>NZ_LWGG01000118.1:0-872 GCF_001635365.1 Oleiphilus sp. HI0128
TCCGGACTCGGGGCAGTGAAAGACTTTCAGTTTATTGATCCACCTGACTCTCGTCTTTTAAATGATGGCTATAAACTACTATTTGAGTTGCAGGCCGTCGATGAAAACAACCGCTTAACAGCGTTGGGCAAGAAACTTGCGACGCTTCCCACAGACCCTCGTTTAGGACGCATGCTGCTTAGCGCTCAGGACTTAAACGCAGTAAAAGAAGTGCTGATTATTGTTAGCGGCTTAAGCATACAAGATCCTCGTGAGCGCCCTGCAGATAAGCAGCAAGCAGCTGACCAGGCTCATGCGGAATATAAAGACCCTGAATCAGATTTCCTTTCTTTTTTGCGGTTGTGGGAATTCTTTGAAGATAAACGCCAGGAGCTAAGCAATAATCAATTAAAGCGCTTTTGCCAGAAAAACTTCCTATCCGCTGTGCGTATGAGGGAGTGGCGCGAGATACATAGACAACTATTACTCGTTTTAAAAAGCATCGGCATCAAGGAAAATGATAGCGAGGCTTCTTATGACTCTATTCATAAGGCTTTATTGAGCGGCTTGCTTGGCAATATCGGTAAACATGAAGAAAAACGCGAGTATCAAGGGTGTCGAAATCGACGTTTCCACTTATTTCCCGGGTCTGGCGTAAACAAAAAGCGCCCTAAATGGTTATTTGCCGCTGAAATCGTGGAAACTCAACAAGTCTATTCCAGATATAACGCAAGGCTCGATCCTGCATGGATAGAACCGCTTGCAAAGCATTTGGTAAAACGTTCTTATGCCGAACCTCATTGGGAAGCCAAAAGGGCACAAATAATTGCCAAAGAAAAGGTGACCTTATACGGACTTGAAATTGTCTCTCAGCGCCCAGTTAACTACAGCCA
>NZ_LWGG01000119.1:0-776 GCF_001635365.1 Oleiphilus sp. HI0128
CTGCTGGCGTGAGTGCCGAATTAGATAAATCTTTGTTGTATCGTGTATTACTTTGGTCGCGAGTTGCAAATCGGGTTTTACTTGAGCTTTGTTCACATAAAGCGGAAACGGCTGATCAAATTTATGACGCAGCTTATTCTATAGACTGGAGTCGATATTTCGATTGTACGGCTAGTTTTGCGGTCGATTTCTCTGGGCAAAATGAACATGTCAACAACACTACCTTTGGTGCTTTGCGAGTAAAAGATGCAATTGTTGATAAGTTTCGTGACCTTGTTGGGGACCGGCCCTCAGTTAGTCGAGCCGAGCCTGATATCCGTATATCAGCCAGGTTGGCAAAAGGGAAAATTAACGTAAGCCTCGACTTGTCAGGTGAAAGTCTCCACAAACGCGGCTATCGTTCTGTTACCGGTGCTGCGCCACTCAAAGAAAACCTTGCCGCCGGATTGCTTTTGCTGAGTGGCTGGCCTAAGCGTTACAACGACAGCGCTAGTTTTATTGATCCAATGTGTGGCTCTGGCACTTTGCTTATTGAAGCGGCAATGCTTGCTACCAATAAAGCGCCAGGACTTGCTCGCGAGCGCTGGGGGTTTGAGTGTTGGAAAGGTCATGATGAGCGATTATGGAGTGCGCTTCGTCAGGCTGCTTTAGATTCATTCGAAAAAGGCTTAGGTTCATATCAGGGGCGTATTACTGGTTTTGATCAGGATTCTAGAGTTGTGGCGAAAGCTTGGGATAATGTTAGAAAGGCAGGCTTTGATAAGATTATTCATGTG
>NZ_LWGG01000120.1:0-800 GCF_001635365.1 Oleiphilus sp. HI0128
GGTCCAGTGATAGGTCATATCCATAGGGTTGAACGGCGAAACATGAAAAACTTTGGGAAACTCATAGTGGTGATATTTTTGTGCTTTCAGGGCATACGAGCCATACTCTCCCGATTGACCTACGGGTAGCACATAAGCATGCCGTTCACCCCATGGGGTGTTGGTGATTTCAGCCAAAATAGAAACCAGCTTGTTAGCTTTGTCAAAACAGTAGTAGAAGGTGACAGGGTTAAAGACTGCATTGAAATAGCGGGCGTGGCACAGCATTCTGACGTGTTCAATTTCCGGCGCAGATAAACCTTGTTCGGTGAGATTGTTCGTCACTTTGTTAATGACGGCTTGTTTTAAATCGCCCGATTCGGGTGAGTAATAATCATCGCGACGAAACGAGACAATATTGAACTTTTCGAGTGAACAGTACCACTTCGATTTACACAGCGATTCTAACTCGTCTAAGTCAAGATAGAGCATAAACAAGGGGTAGCGAAACTGGTGTTTCTTGGGCAAGAAACGACGATGCCGTATCGATCCTCTATATATTGAGCTGTGCTTTATTTTGCTCACTAGAGTGTTTCTCCGAAAGCCTCTGCGACGCGAAGTCCGCTATTGACCCCATCTTCATGAAAGCCGTTGAACCAATAGGCACCACAATAGTGTGTGCGTCCATGACCAGACTCAGGGTTACCACTTATTTCATGATGACGCGCCTGTGCTTTGACGCCGTCTTGGCTAAAGACCGGGTGGCTGTAGTTGAACGTGCGAATGATCTTGCTGGGGTCTATTTCATTGGTCCTGTTTAG
>NZ_LWGG01000121.1:0-1013 GCF_001635365.1 Oleiphilus sp. HI0128
GTCATCAGCGTCATAGAGAAAGACCATATCCAGGTCAGAGCTATAACCTAACTCCAAGCCACCTAGCTTCCCGTAACCAATTGCGGCAAAACCTTCGCCAGCAATCCCTTTCTCGTCACTGCTTAAACCACTTGGCACACCGTGTTTAACGACTAGATTATGCCATGCGATGGCTAAAGACTCTTCCAGAAGGACTTCGGCCAACCATGTTAAGTAATCACTTACTTTCATTAAAGGCAAGTGTCCACCTAACTCCGATGCAGCCACACGCAACATATGAGATTGTTTGAAAGTTCGTAGGCAGTTCATTTGAGTTTCCAGATCATCCTCTGGAATTCTCAACATTTGCTGCCTTAGCTCATCTTGTAATTGCTCTCGATTCGGTGGATGGAATAGACTTCGGGCATCCAGCAACTCATCAAGAATAACCGGACTTTTAGCAATATGTTCAGACACCCACGGGCTTTCTGAACATAAGCGGCACAACTGCTTAAGCGCTCCTGTATTCTCATACAATAGAACAAAGTAAACTGAGCGACCCAGTATCGAACTAACAAGCCCCAGCATGCGCGCCAATGTAAGCGACGGCTTATTGGTTTCAGCAGCTTCATCCAGCAATAGGGGCAGAAAAGTCTCAAAACGCTGCCGTGCTTCTGGTGACATCAAGGTAAACAAGCGATGCTCTCGTAACTGTTCCAAATCACTAACACTCTGTGCAGGCGACTCATAACCTGCCTCTTGGAACATTGGCTGCAAAAGCTGTGAACGCTCTTCAGCCAGCCAAGCTGCCAACCAAGCCCTTCCTGCTTCCTCCTGATCACCATCTTCTTCAGGGTCATGCAGAAAATCGGCAAAGCATTGACTCACCGCTGAACGATGCTCATTCAGCTCTGCCTCTAAACTTGGCCAGTCTGAATAGCTCATCGACCAAGCAATACGCTGACGGCTCTCTTCTGATTCTGGAATTAACTGGGTTTGTTGGTCTGCCAAGCCTTGTATCGCATGCTCCAAAT
>NZ_LWGG01000122.1:0-1023 GCF_001635365.1 Oleiphilus sp. HI0128
GCTGACGCTGCGCGTGAAGCCGGATTAGAGTTCTAAGGGGCATTACGATGAGCGTAGAAGACAAAAACGGTCCAGAGCTACAGGAAAAACTTGTACAAGTTAACCGTGTAGCAAAAGTTGTTAAAGGTGGTCGAATCTTCGGTTTCACAGCACTAACTGTTGTTGGTGATGGTGCAGGTCGTGTAGGTTTCGGTCGTGGTAAAGCGCGTGAAGTTCCAATCGCTATTCAAAAAGCAATGGATGCAGCTCGCAAGAATATGGTTGACGTACCTCTTAGCGGTACAACCTTGCAATATCCTGTAACTGCAAAGCATAGTGGCTCTAAGGTCTATATGCAGCCTGCTTCAGATGGTACTGGTATCATCGCTGGCGGCGCAATGCGCGCAGTGCTAGAAGTCGCAGGGATTCAAAACGTACTTGCTAAGTGCTACGGCTCTACAAACCCAGTTAACGTTGTTCGCGCAACAGTTAAAGGTTTGAGTGCAATGAAGTCACCAGAAGACGTTGCTGCTAAGCGCGGCAAGTCTGTAGACGAAATTACAGGATAAGGTCATGGCTAAGAAAACAATACAGGTTACATTGTACCGTAGCCCGATTGGTCGCTTACCTGCTCATAGAGCGTGTGTTACCGGTCTTGGTCTACGTAAGATTGGTCAGACTGTAGAGCTGGAAGATACACCTTCAGTTCGCGGTATGGCTAACAAAGTTAACTACATGGTTAGGATTGAAGGAGAATAAAATGCGTCTTAATTCAATAAGTCCAGCTCCTGGATCAAAGCCTACAGCTCGACGTGTAGGTCGCGGTATTGGTAGTGGTTTTGGTAAAACTTGTGGTCGTGGCCACAAGGGTTTGAAGTCTCGTTCTGGCGGTTCTGTAGCGCCAGGTTTCGAGGGTGGTCAGCAACCTCTAGCACGCCGACTTCCAAAGTTCGGTTTCAGTTCACGTCAAGCTAAGTACTCTGCTGAAATTCGTTTGAACGAATTAGCAGCTGTCGAAGCTGATGTTATCGACTTGGATGCGTT
>NZ_LWGG01000123.1:0-1210 GCF_001635365.1 Oleiphilus sp. HI0128
GCTGCCTGTACCGCTGCTTTTTGCCCTGCAGGACCACTACCAATAATCACTACATCAACTTGTCTCATGAACGAATTGCCTCCAGACCACTCTTCACGATGTCGTGTCTTTCCTTCAAAAGCTCCAATTCATCTTCATATAAATTCAGATCTGCAAATACGGTATCTTGCAAAGCTGTATCTATCGCAGCTTCTTCACCCGATAACATTGCTTGAGCTAACTTAGCAGCACCATTAGTCACCATCGCTTGGTCACGATTGCTTTGGGCATTTTGATAGTCAGCATAGTAATGAACAGATTCCTGAACGATTGCGGGCATTTTCCATTTTCTGACCACGACTTCGCCATATTTCACATGATAAGCAGATTCGATTACCCCTACTTCATCTAATGAAATAGATACGTCATGCCATTCCGAGTAGTCAAAGATGGTCTGAAGGATAACCGGTTTGCCAATGCTATGAAGCAAACCGCATAGAAAGGCGGCTTCGACATTTTTCTTGGCAACTCGCGCAACCTCTTTTCCCCAAAAGGCTGTACATAAAGCATGGTCCCATATTTCATTAATACGGTTTTCGTATGTGGGCGCTTTAAATATTTTCGTATTAAGAGAAGCTGCCAAAGCAATTTCTGTAATCAGAGACAGACCGAGCCTTGCCACAGCTTGTTGCAGAGAAACCATTGAGGCGTTGGGTGTATATGCGGCTGAATTAGCAATGCGCATCACATGGCCAGCCAAGGCCTGGTCACTTTGTATGAGTTTGGCCAACTGTGCGGCATCAGAATCTGGATCATTCGATAAAGCTAAAACCTGGTTTGCCACATCCGGCAGCATCGGCACTTCGATTTTGTTATCGCTTAGATTATCAATATATTTCGCAATAGCTTGCGCTTTTGGGCTTAAATCTGAAATCGGGCTGCTCACACAACTACTCCACTGATTATTGTTTTTATTTAGTGTAGACCAGCGTTGGTGGGATAGCAGGGATATTGGGAAATAACGAAGGATGTAACAGCTTTGTGTAATTAGTGAACAATTGCAATAGCTGAGCCTAATTCCTTGAGATTATAACTAGCTCGCCTATTATACGCGCTCATTCAAACAACCGTTTCAATTCCAGGAGCTCTATGAAGAAGTTTAGTATCTTGTCGTTGCTACTTTCTTTGCCCATTATTCTACCCTTCAGCTTGGCTTTATCTTTTTCAGCCT